>DAOUBN010000107.1:0-22496 GCA_034432815.1 Anaerolineae bacterium
CCCCTGTGCGCCCTGGCGGGGGTGATTGCCCCAATATATCTCCCGCCCACCTTCCTGCCCCCCGATGCAAAAATCCCGAACGAAATGGACGTGACCTTTGAAGGCGGATTGCATCTGGTCGGCTATGAGCTTGCTCCGGTTAAAATCAGGCCCGGGCAATGGGTGGAGCTTGCACTCTACTGGAAGCTGGAGGAAGCTACTTCCCGGGCTTACAGGGCCAGCGTGACAGCTTACACCGTCAGAGGCGAATGCGTCATCCCATCTGTGGAATCTTCATTGATGCGACGGTTCCCCACCGTTTTTTGGCCTGCGGGTCTGGTGGCAGAGGACCGATACCGCCTGCCTGCCATTACAGAGGTGGAACAGGCGGTAGCTCCGCTTTCAGTCTTCGTCTTCCAGGGGCCTGGAAAGGAACCAGTTTTCAGGCTTGACAGAAGCGGAAGCTCCAGGGAAAATAGGGTTGAGGTGGCCAGGATTGCAGTAGGGCCGAAGAAGCCGCTGGAAATTTCACCTTCGGTGGAAATCAAAGCCATCCTGGGCGAGGGCCTCGTCAAAATCATGGGATACGACATTGAGGGTGATTTGAGGGCGGGAGGTGTATTCACCGTAACCCTGCACTGGCAGGCAGGGGAAAAGGCCATCGGACGAGATTACCAGGTTTTCGTCCACGTGGTCGGTAGCGGTGGTCAGCTCATCGCCCAGCACGACGGTCCCCCATGCCTGGGGATGTATCCCACATCGGCCTGGTCGCCTGGCGAGGTGGTGACTGATCCCCACCCCATTGCCATCCCGGCCGGTTACCGGGGAAAAATCAGGTTGCTTGCCGGCCTTTATTCCCTTGACACGCTGGAGCGGTTGCACGCGGCGAACTCTGAGGGGGTGGAATACCCGGACCGGGCAGTGCCTCTTGGCGAACTGGAGGTTAAGTGAATGGTGGGGCACGATTGGGCCATCAGGCTTCTGGAAAATGCTGTAAGGCGGGGCGAAATCTCCCATTCCTACCTTTTCACTGGACCAGAAGGGGTAGGGAAGAGGACCCTGGCCCTGGAACTGGCAAAGGCCCTCTGCTGCAGGGTGAGCCTGCCCCCTTGCGGCGAATGCCAGGATTGCCGCGATATCGCTCAGGGTCGCCATCCAGATGTGGAAATTCTGGAGCCTGAAAATGGGTCCATCAAGATTGAGCAGATGAGGCAACTCCAGAGGGAAGCTTACCTGGCACCCCACCGCGGCCCCTTCCGGATCTTCATAATCGCCGGGATGGACAGGGCCACGCCGGAAGCGGCCAACAGCTTCCTCAAAACCCTTGAAGAACCCCCACCCCACGCCATCTTCATCCTCACAGCCCTCTCAGCCGAGCTGCTCCTCCCAACCATTGTATCCCGGTGCCAGGTCCTGAACCTGAGGCCGCTGCCTGAAGAGCTGGTCCGGGAGTTCCTGGAGAAAGAGCTGGGGATTGAAAGCTCCCGGGCTTCCCTCCTGGCCCGCCTTTCCGGAGGGTGCCCGGGCAAAGCCGTTGAACTGGCGAGAGACGAGGAGGCTTTCCACAGGCGGGAGGAGGACCTGGAAGCCCTCCTTTCCCTCCTCAAAAGCGATTTAATAACAAGGCTTGAGTGGGCCGAATCCGCGGGAAAGGATGCGGAAAGGCTTCAGGAAATGGTGCAGCGCTGGATCCTGGCCATGCGGGACATGCTCCTGATCCTTGAAGGGGCCGGGGAACTGGCAGTGAACATTGATTTCGCCGGGAAGATGGCCCCTGTGGCTTCAAAGCTTGGTGGGGAGAAGATCCGGAGCGCCCTCAAAGACCTGCGGTTTGTCCTGGAGGCGCTGGAGCGAAACGCCAACCCGCGCATCGCTGTGGATGTGCTCATGCTCAAATTGCCCGCATTGACTTAAACTCAGGAGGTGGAAATTGCCGCTGGTGGTGGGAGTGCAGTTCAGAGAAAGGTGCAAGATCTACAGCTTTGACGCAACAGGTTTTGAAGACCTTGAAGCTGGGGATTACGTAGTGGTTGAGACGGCCCAGGGCCAGAACATCGGGCGGGTCGCAATACCACCGCGGGAAATACCGGAGGGAGAACTGGAAGCGCCCCTCAAGGGGATAATCCGCAAAGCCACCCCGTGGGACCTGGTCAGGTGGGATTTTTACCGGCGCAGGGGGGAAGAGGCCCTGGCCAGGGCCCGCGAACTGGCCAGGCAGATGGGCCTTGGGATAAAACTGGTCAGGGCGGAATACAACTTTGAGGGGACGAAGCTCAGCCTTTATTTCACCTCGGAAGAGAAGCTGAACCTCAGGGAACTGGCCCAGCGCCTTGAGGAAGAGCTGGAAATTAAGGTGGAATTCCTCCAGATCGGGGTTCGGGACGAGACCAAGTTCATGGGGGGAATAGGACCCTGCGGCCGCGTCCTCTGCTGCGCCTCTTTCCTGACCGAATTCGCTTCAATTTCCATAAAGATGGCCAAGGTTCAGGACCTGCCCATAAACCCGGCGGCCATCTCAGGACTGTGCAACAGGCTCCTCTGCTGCCTGCGCTACGAATTTGATGTCTACAGGGAATTCAAGGAGCGCCTGCCTAAAGTGGGGCAAAAGATAAAAACGGCGCAAGGGGAAGGAAAAATTACAGCAATAAACGTAGTGAGGGAAACGGTAACTGTCCGGCTGGAAGACGGCTCCACCGTTGAAATCCCTGCCTCGCAGGTGGAACTTTTAAAGGGCTAACCGGCGCCATGGTCAGCGTGGCTCCACGATGAATTTTATCGCCGTCCTTTCCTGACCGTTTATATCAACCTCGGTGAAAGAAGGGATGCAAACGATGTCGTAGCCATCAAGGGCCAGATAACCCCTGGCAATGGCAATGGCCTTGATGGCCTGGTTGACGGCACCGGCCCCTATAGCCTGGACTTCCGCCCTCTTGCTTTCCCTTATTACCCCTGCTATGGCTCCGGCTACTGCGGTGGAACGGGACTTGGCAGAGACTTTTATAATGGGCATCTCGCCTCCTTGGACTTCGCCCCAAAGGCTCACCTATATAAATTTTACACTATCAGAAGCCCCATAGCAAACCCGTGCTTAAAAGGAATGCAGTGGGCGAAACCTTCTGGCAGAGGGTCTGGGAGTGCTCCTCGCCCTTTTTCCCCATTCCCTGGGGCTAAGCCGTGCTTCACGCCCCCCTCGGGGGCGAGCTTCAGGAGATGGCAACCCGTCCCCAGAAAAACAAGTCAAGGAGGCAACTCCCGCACCCAGCCCCGGGTGGGACCCTGAGCCCTCAAGGGTGGGGAAAAAGAAAGGCGGGTGGACACCCCCCGCAACCCCCGGGAGGGGGCTTTGCCCCCTACACCCCCCATGAGAGGAAAAACAGGGGGTGCAGGGGGACGGAGTCCCCCTAACGGGGGGAGGTGGGGGGTCCCCCCCACGAAAACAAAATTGGGGGCGAGTTGCTAACCCCTGAAGCCCGTCTCCGAGTGGGACCCTGAAGCCAGGCTCAGCCGGAGCAAACGGGGGTGGGAAAATAAATTTCCCCACCCTCGTTTGCCGAGGGTTCGCTCGCATTCAGGGGCCCCCTCGCAGGCAGGTTGCATGAGTTACCTTCTCGCCCCTTTGAGTTGTTTTTCTGGGGGGCACCCCCCATACCCCCGGGATGGGGCTTCGCCCCCTCCACCCCCATGAAAGGAAAAACAGGGGGTGCAGGGGGACGGAGTCCCCCTGACGGGGGGAAGTGGGGGGTGTCCCCCTAAGAAAACTAAAATGGATGGCGAGCTGGCATCATGGAGTTGTAAAGCAAGGTGACGGCTTTTGTGATATAATCAAAGCAGGAGATAGGGAAAGGGCATTGCTGGGCCATCCAGCGGGTCATTGTTTCCCGCGGGGAGCAGGGTTCTTATGAAAAGCGGGAGGGGGCTGTGGAGAGAGTTTGCCTCCGGGTGAAGTTGTTGCCCCCGCGCCTGACAAAGCAGGTTCTGGTGCGCCCGCGCCTCGTTCAGTACCTCCTTGAGGCACTGAACTACCGCCTGACTATCCTCCAGGCAGGGGCTGGCTACGGTAAAAGCACTGCCCTGGCAAGTCTGGCCGACCAGGGGATCCCTATCGCCTGGTATCAGCTTGAACGGGAAGACAGCGATCCGGCCATTTTCCTCTTTTACCTGATCCACAGCTTCCGCACCCTCTTCCCCGATGCCCTGGAGCTTGCTCTGGCTTTCCTTGAGGAGCATGCCGATCAACTCCGCCTGACCCAGGTCCTAGACATCATGCTGGACGAACTGACCGGGAGGATAACCTGCCCTCACCTCCTCGTCCTGGACGATGCCCACTTCCTGCGGGAATCCCCCGAGGCCCTGAAGTTGCTGGATCGCTTCATCGCTTATTCCCCGCCTGATCTCCACACAATCCTTTCCACCCGCTATGCCCTTGATTTGCCAACGCTTGTGCGCTGGAAAGCTCACGGCGAAGTTCTGGAGATTCGCCAGGAGGATTTAGCCTTCACTCCAGAGGAAATCCAGGCCCTTTTCGCCCGGAAATACCGGCTTTTCCTAAAGCCCTCTGAAATAGCCCTCTTAACGGAGCGGACCGAAGGATGGCCCATCGCCCTGCAATTGGTCTGGAAGGCCCTGCAAAGCAAAACCGCCTCCAGCCTGACAAAAGCCCTTGAGCAGGTGACAGGCCCGACCGAAAGCCTTTTCCCCTATCTTGCCCGGGAAGTTCTGGAGCAACAGAAGCCCGAAGTGAAGGATTTCCTCCTCAGGACAGCCGTACTGGAAGAACTATCGGTGCCTGTCTGCGATTGCCTGCGCGAGGCCAGCGATAGCGCCCGCATCATAAATTACCTTGTGGAGAACGGCCTTTTCGTCGTGAACCTGGGAGAGGGCCTTTACCGCTACCATCACCTCTTCAGGGAATTTCTTTATTACCAGCTTTCGCCTCAGGAAACTGCTGAAAACCACCTCCGCGCCGCCATGTGCTTCATGAGAAGGGGGGAAGAGGCCAAAGCCGTGCCCCATTTTCTGGCCGCCCGGGCCTGGGAAGAAGCCGCCGCGGTCATTGAGCGCCTCGGGCGGGAGATGGTTCAGACAGGCCGCCTTGAAACCCTCTCGGGCTGGATAGGGGTACTCCCTCCGGAGGTGCTGGCGGCATACCCCGCCCTTCTCATCTACCTTGGGGATATTGCCCGGCTCCGGAGCCGCTTCCACGAAGCCCTCGGCTGGTATCAGCAGGCTGAGGAGCGCTACCGCCAGAGAGGCGATAACCGGGGTGTTGGCCAGGCTCTCAGGGGCAAAGCCCGGGTTTACCTTGATACCGTGAACCCGGTTCAGGCAGAACGATACCTCCAGGAGGCTCTCCGCCTCGCAGATGGGCAGGAAGATCGGGAAAGCTTCGCCCGCCTGCTGGAGCTTCTGGCCGAGAACCAGCTCAACCTCGGGCATCCTGAGGAGGCCGAGAGACTGCGCGCTCAGGCTCGCACTCTCCGGGAAGAAGGACCTGGTGAAGCTGAACTGGCCGTTCGCGTGCTACTGCGCACCGGCCGGCTGAACGAGGCGCGCCGTTTGCTGGAAGAGCAGGCGGAAAAGGAGCGCAGAGAGCCCATCCTCAGGCCACGGGCGCACAGGGAAACACTCCTCATCCTTTCCCTCGTCCTGGCCTTCCAGGGAGAGGCTGAAGCAGCCTACCGGTGCGCGGAAGAGGGGACAGAAAGAGGACGCTTCCTCAATTCTCCCTTTGTGACCGCAGTGGGCTACATGAGGCAGGGACATTCCTGGCTCATCCGGGATGATCCGGAAGCCTACTCCCGGGCGTGCCGCTGCTACCAGGAAGCCATCTCCATAAGCGAAGACCTCGCTGTGCCGCGTTTGAAGGTGGAAGCCTTCTGGGGCCTCTGCCGGGCTCACGGCTTTAACGGCGAACTGGACGCCGCTCTGGAAGCGGCCCGCCAGGGGATAGAAATCGCCCAGCAGGCAGGGGACGAATGTATAACCGCCCTCATCCGCGTTTCCATGGGGGCGGGATACGCCCTGGCCAGCGAGCATGACCTGGCGGTGGACTGGCTTTCCCGGGCTCTTAAGGCTTTCCAGGAGTGCAGCGACCCCTACGGCGAAGCTGTGGCCAGGCTCTGGCTCTCCATAATCTGGTGGCGCAGGAACGACAAGGCGCGGCTGAGGCGAAACGCCGAAGAACTCCTCCGCCTGGTCCATAACAACGGCTACGATTACCTCTTCACAAAACGAACCCTCCTGGGGCCTCCGGACCCCCGCATGGCAGTCCCGGTCCTGCTTTACGCCCGCGATTCCGGCCTTCATCCCGCCTGCGTGGAGCGCATCCTGAAGGCACTGGGGCTGGAAAAGCTGGAAGTTCACCCTGGTTACCAGCTCAGGGTGCAAGCACTCGGACCCTTCAGAGTCTGGCGGGGGACAAAAGAGATCCTCCCATCGGAATGGCGCCGCGAAAAAGCCCGCAGGCTCTTCCAGGTATTCCTTACCTGCCGGCACACCCTGCTGGATAGGGACCAGATCCTTGAAATGCTGTGGCCTGACCAGGACCCTGAAACTGCGAAGCGGGATTTCAAAGTAGCCCTGAGCACCCTGTGCAAAGTCCTTGAGCCTGATCGTCCGGAGGGGATGCCTCCGGCCTACATAATCAGGGATGGTTCCCGCTATGGGCTCAGGCCTGGAGCCGATATCTGGCTTGATGTGGAGGAACTGGAGGAAGAGATAGCTCAGGGCGATCGGTGCTTCGATCGGGAGCCTGAGAGGGCTCTGGAACACTACCAGCGCGCCCTTGCCCTCTACCGCGGGGATTACCTGGAAGATTGCCTCTACGAATCCTGGTGCAACGAAGAGAGGGATAGAATCTTATCCCTCTACCTCAGGGCCGCCGAGAGGGCGGCTGAACTTTTGGCCCGGAAGGAATCCTGGGATGAAGTCCTGAGCGTTTGCCGGGCCATCCTGGCCAAAGACCCCTGCTGGGAGCAGGCTTACCGCTTGATGATGCTGGCCTATGCCCGGACAGGCCGCCGCGCCCAGGCCCTCAGGACCTTTAAACAGTGTGCGGAGCAGCTCCGCAGAGAGCTCCAGATTGACCCCTCTCCTGCCACTGTTCAGCTCTACGAGGAAATCCGCAACGCTCGTCCCCGGTAACCGTTCTGTAACTTTTCTGTAACCGCCCGGTGCTATCCTTGTGTAAAACGGATGGAGGCAGGCCATGCGCCTCAAAGATCGGGTTGCCCTCATCACTGGAGGGGCTTTGGGTATAGGCCAGGCCACAGCTTTCCGCTTCGCCGAGGAAGGAGCCATCGTGATCATCTGCGATGTGAACGAAGAGGCAGGCCGCCGGACCGCTGCCCAGCTCGGGGATGAAACTCGCTTCTACAAAGTTAACGTCGCCGACAGGAAAGCGGTCCAGGCCTGGGTGGACGATGTGGCTGCCCGTTTCGGTCGGATTGATATCCTGGTGAACAACGCCGGCATCCTCCGGGACGCCCTTCTGGTGAAATACAAGGACGGCCAGGTGGTCAGCCAGATGTCCGAAGAGGACTTTGACCTGGTGATTGCTGTTAACCTCAAGGGGGTTTTCAACTGCACTCAGGCCGTTGTCCCTTACATGATCCGGCAGGGGGGAGGTGTCATCCTCAACGCCTCCTCCGTCGTTGGGATAGATGGCAACTTCGGCCAGACTAACTACGTGGCTTCCAAGGCTGGCGTCATCGGGATGACCAAAGTTTGGGCCAGAGAGCTGGCAAGATACAACATCCGGGTCAACGCCGTCGCCCCGGGCTTCATCCTAACCGATATGGTCCGCCAGATGCCGGAGAAAATCCTTGAGCAGATGAAAGCCCGCATCCCCCTTGGCCGCCTGGGCGATCCGAGAGACGTGGCCAACGCTTACCTCTTCCTCGCTTCCGATGAAGCTTCCTATATCACCGGGGCGGTGCTCCGGGTGGATGGTGGGATCGTGGTAGGCACCTGAGGAGGTAAAACATGATAGTCGGAGATTGGCTCGGGCGCCGTGAGCTTCTCACCCCTAACAAGGTTGCTCTCATAGACACCCTTAATGGCAACCGCCCAATAACCTACCGGGAATGGAGCCGCACTGTAAACCGGACAGCCCGCTTCCTCCTGGAACGCCTCGGGGTCCGCAAGGGCGATCGGGTAGCCATCCTGGCCCAGAACTGCGTGGAATACCTGGATCTGTGGTTCGCCCTCGGACGCATCGGGGGAATTATGCAGGCCCTGAACTGGCGCCTGACCCCCTACGAACTGGAAGGCCTCCTGAGGGATGGCAGCCCTGTTGCCCTCGTTTACGGAAGCGAATTCACCTCCCAGGTAAACGCCCTCCGAGGGAAAATTCCCGGGCTCCACTATTACGTGGCACTCGGAGAGAAAGCTTCCCCTGACGACCTCCTCTTCTCCGAACGCGAATCTTTTCCCGACAGCCCCCTCCCGGAAATAGACCTGGATTGGGATGACCCATGGGTTATATGCTATACTGGCGGCACCACCGGCCTCCCTAAAGGGGCTGTGCTGACCCATCGCTCCATAACCGCTAACGCCGTCAACACTGTCATATCCTGGGGCCTTACCCCTGACGATGTAGCCATCCTCAACTCACCTCTCTTCCACACGGGCGGCCTTAACGTCTTCACCGCTCCCCTGGTTTACATCGGGGGGACAAGCATCGTCTGCAAGGGCTTTGATCCGGACCAGGTCTTTGACCTCATCCGGGATGCCGGGGTGACGGTTTTCTTCGGTGTGCCAACCATGTTCATCATGCTTCAGCAGCATCCCCGCTGGGAAGAAGCCGATTTCTCCAGGCTCAAAATCGTGATAAGCGGTGGGGCCCCATGCCCGATGCCCGTCTTTGAGAAGTTCTGGGAGCGAGGTGTCAACTTCAAGACCGGCTACGGCTTGACCGAAGCCGGCCCCAACACCTTCTGGCTTCCTCCGGAAGACGTGCGACGGAAGCCTGGCTCCGTCGGCTTCCCCCTCTTCCACATTGACGTGAAAATCATTCGGGAAGACGGCACCGAATGCGCTCCCGGTGAGGTCGGGGAACTCCTCATCCGCGGCCCTCATGTCTGTGCCGGCTACTGGAACAACCCCGAAGCCACCGCTCAGGCCTTCCGGGATGGGTGGCTCCACACCGGCGACCTGGCCAAGCGCGACGCCGAAGGCTACTACTACATCGTCGGGCGCATAAAAGACATGTTCATCTCCGGCGGAGAGAACGTTTACCCCGCCGAAATTGAGAGCGTCCTCCACTCCCACCCGGCCGTGGCCGAAGCGGCGGTCATAGGAGTGCCCGACCCCAAGTGGGGGGAGGTGGGCCGGGCTATCGTGGCCCTGCGCCCCGGTGCTTCTGTAACCGAGGAAGAACTCAAGGCCTTCTGCCGGGAAAGGCTCGCAAGCTACAAAGTCCCCAAATCCTTCGTTTTCGTGGAAGTGCTCCCCAAGACGGGAGCAGGCAAGGTGGACAAAGAACGCCTGAAGAAAGAATACGGCTCGCAGTAGAGCCGGGACGGGGAGGTCCCGATGCCCAGGATGAAAGTGAACGAAATAGAAATAGCCTATGAGGTGACAGGCACTGGCCACCCCCTTCTCCTCATCACCGGAGTGGGCTACGGGCGCTGGTTCTGGCACAAAATCGTGCCCGACCTCGCCCAGCACTTCCAGGTGATAACCTTTGACAACCGCGGGGCAGGCGAGAGCGATAAGCCCCCCGGCCCCTACCCGACGAAAATGATGGCCGCCGACACTGCTGGCCTGCTGGATGGCCTCGGCATCCGCAGGGCCTATGTAATGGGCCATTCCCTCGGAGGGTTCATCGCCCAGGAACTGGCCCTGGCCAGGCCCGATCTTGTGGAAAAGCTGATCCTGGCATCCACAACCTATGGAGGCCCCAATGTCATCCCCATCACTCCGGAAGCCCTTGAAGTCCTTACGAAAAGGGATGGAGATCCCGTGGAGCTGGTCCACCGGGGGATCAGAGTGGCCTGCGCCCCCGGCTTTGCCGAGCGCCATCCAGAGGTAGTCCGGGAGCTACTGGAATACAGGCTGACCAACCCAGTTCCTCCTGAACAATATCAGGCTCAGGTGATGGCTGGAGCTGCTCACAACGCCGAGGATCGCATCTCTCAAATAACCTGTCCGGTTCTCGTCCTCTTTGGCGAGCACGATAAGGTGGTTCCCCCTGGCAATGCGGAGCTTCTGGCTCGCAAGCTCCCCAATGCCCGGGTCAAAATCCTGCCCGGGGTGGGTCACATCTTCCCGATAGAGGACCCTCAGGCCACGGTGAGGGCCATGCTGGAATTCCTCAAGCCGGAGGAGGCTGAATGATGCGCCACGCCTGCATCCTCGCCACCGGCAGCTACGTCCCTCCGAGGGTGGTGACGAACGAGGAAATAGACGAGATACTGGGGGAGAAGACCAGCGACTGGCTCATAGAAAATGTGGGCATCCGGCAGCGTCACTGGATGACCCCCGATCAGACCACTTCGGACCTTATAGTGGAAGCCTCCAGGATAGCCCTGGAGCGGGCCGGAATCCGCCCTGAAGAGCTGGACCTCATCATTGTCTCCACCGATACTCCCGATTATCTTTCGCCTTCCACCTCTGCCGTGGTGCAATACAAGCTGGGAGCGATCAATGCTGGCTGCTGGGACGTCAACAGCGCCTGCGCTGGCTGGGTCACGGCTCTGGACCAGGGGGCTCGCTACATTATGACCGAGCCGGCGATGCGCTACATCCTTGTGGCGGGCGGCTACGGGATGAGCCGCTTCCTTGACCTCAAAGATAAGAAGACGGCTAACCTCTTTGCCGATGGGGCTGGGGCTGTAGTGCTGGGTCCTGGCGAGGAGCCTGGCTTCCTGGCGAGCCATTTCCTGGCCAGAGGGGAATACCACGACGCTCTGGGCATCTACACAGGAGGAGCTTTCCGGCCCTGCACGCCGGAAAACCTGGAGAAATACGGCCCTCCCAGGGTCCAGTTTGTTAAAAAATTCCCCCGCACCTTCAACACCGAATACTGGCCCTGGCTGATCCAGAAGGCCCTGGAGAAGGCAGGGCTCACCGTTGAAGACGTGGACCTTTTCCTCTTCACTCAACTTAACTTGCGCACAATTGAACTTATGATGCAGATCCTGGGCCAGCCGATGGAAAAGACCCACTGGGTAATGGATAAATGGGGCTACACAGGTTCGCCCTGCGTAGCCATGGCGCTGGACGATCTTATAAACCAGGGGCGGGGGCCGAAGCCGGGCGATATCATCGTCTTCTGCACCAGTGGCGGCGGCATAACAATGGCCGCTTCTGTCTGGCGATGGGTTAAAACCTGACCTTAAAAATGGGGGAGAGGGCTGCGGGTGTCCCCCCAGAAAAACCAATTAAAGGGGCGAGAAGGCAACTCCTGCAACCCGGCCACGAGGGGGACCCTGAACCCCGGCGAACCCCCAGCAAACGAGGGTGGGAAAAATCGGGGGGTGCATGGGAGGCGAAGCCCCTGCGCCAGGGCTGTGGGGGAGTGCCCCCAGGAAAACACGCTTACGGGGGTGGAGGGGGCGAAGCCCCCTCCCGGGGGTTGGGGGGTGTCCCCCCAGAAAAACCAATTGAAGGGGCGAGAAGGCAACTCCTGCAACCCGGCCACGAGGGGAGCCCTGAACCCCGGCGAACCCCCAGCAAACGAGGGTGGGAAAAATCGGGGGTGCAGGGGGTGTCCCCTGCTTGTTCTTTCCTTGAGAAGTTGGGGAATCTGCGAGGGAAAGGGAAAAGCCCGGAAGGAAGGAGGCGGGCATGTATATCGGCGACTACCTTGGAAGGAGGGCCATCTACAGCCCGGACAGGGTGGCCATAATTGACTACGGCAAGCAACCTCCATGGCGCCTCACATACCGCCAGATGAACGAGCGGGCTAACCGCTTCGCCAACTGGCTCCGAAACGTGGCCGGAATCCGCAAGGGCGACCGGGTGGCCATCCTGGCCAGGGATGGAGTTGAGCACCTGGACTGCTTCTTCGCCTGCTCCAAACTGGGAGCCATCCACACCGCTCTCAACTGGCGCCTCCACTGGCGGGAGCTGGTGGAGATAATCCGCAAAACCACCCCGACCGTCCTCATCTACTCCGATGACTTCAAGGGCAATGTCCTCCAGTTGCGGGAAGCGATCACAGGAACCGATTACGCAATCCGTTACTACCTGCACATTGAGGGCGAAGGCATAGAAGGGAGCCTCCACTTTGAAACCACCCTCCAGAACAGCCCTCCGGATCCCGTCACCTGCAAGGAAGTGGAAGCCGAAGACATCGTGGCCCTTATCTTCACCGGAGGCACCACCGGCTTCCCCAAAGCAGCCCAGGTCTCCCACCGGATGATAGCCTGGAACACCCTGAACACCGTCATCCATGACCTCACCCACAACGATGTTTACCTCAACGTCTTCCCGATGTTCCACACCGGGGGCCTCTTCGTCTATACCCTGCCCCAGATAATCATGGGCGGAACCACAATCCTTATCCGCCAGTTTGACCCGGCCCTGGTGCTCAGGCTTATAGAGCAGGAGAAGGTCACCGTTTTCGCCGCCGTGCCCACGATGTATCAGATGATGACCCAGGCGCCCAACTGGGAAGAAGCGGACCTCTCCTCCCTCAGGTTCTGCACCAGCGGTGGCGCCCCTCTGCCTGTCCCACTGGTGGAAAAATACACCCGGGAGAAAGGCGTCCGCTTCAAGCAGGGCTTCGGAATGACGGAATTCGGCCCAGGTATATTCGCCCTGGCTCCAGAGGATGCCGTTCGCAAGGCCGGATCCATCGGCCGTCCCAACTTCTTCGTGGATGCCCGCATCGTGGATGACCAGAACCACCCCCTCGGTCCCAACCAGATAGGGGAACTTGTGCTCAAGGGGCCTTCCATCTGCTCGGGCTACTTCGGCGACCCCGAAGCCACCGCAGGGATGCTGGATGAGGAGGGCTGGTTCCACACCGGCGACCTCGCCTATTACGATGAGGAGTGGTATTTCTACATCGTGGACCGCAAGAAGGACATGTTCATCTCCGGCGGGGAGAACGTCTACCCGGTGGAGATAGAAAAAGCCCTTTACGAGCATCCTGCCGTGCACATGTGCGCTGTTATCGGGGTGCCTGACCCCAAATGGGGAGAAGTTGGGCTTGCCTGCGTCGTGCTCAAACCCGGAGCCACAGCCACCGAAGAGGAATTGATAACCTTCCTGAAGGAACGCCTGGCCAGCTACAAAGTCCCCAAGCGCATCGTCTTCATGGACAGCCTTCCCATCTCGGCGGCAGGCAAGATCCTCAAAAGAGAACTGCGCAAACAATTCGTGGGGGAATCGGGAGGTGAGGGATGAACGAAATAAAGCACCTTGAAGGCATCACTTCGCAGATGGTTCAGACCCCTCGGCTCAGGATGCACGTCCTTACGGCCGGACCTGAAGATGGCATTCCGGTTGTGTTCGTCCACGGCAATGGCTCCTCCTCTACCTTCTGGGAGGAGACGATGCTGGCCCTTCCGCCTGGATTCCGCGCCATAGCCCCCGATATGAGGGGTTATGGTGAGACGGAGCCACTCCCGGTGGATGCCACCCTCGGCCTGGGTGATATGGTGGAGGACCTCCGCTCCCTGGTTGAAACCATGGGCCTGGGGAAATTCCACCTTGTCGGCCACTCCATGGGCGGCGGCATAGCCATGAAATACGCCATCGCCTATCCCGATGACCTCCTATCCATAACCCTTGTGGACACGATGTCCCCTTACGGATACAGCGGGAGCAAGGATGTGAACGGAACGCCCTGCTATGAAGACGGTGCTCCAGCAGGCGCGGGAAGCGTCAACCCCGAATTCATCCGCCTCCTCAAGGAAAAGGACCGGGGAACCAATAACCCCATGTCCCCCAGGAACGTCCTGCGCCAGTTCTACTTCAAGCCCCCCTTTATCCCGAAGCGGGAAGAGGATCTCCTCAGCGCCATGCTCTCAATGCGGGTGGGAGAGGACTGGTATCCGGGCGATTTTGCCCCCTCCCCCAACTGGCCCGGAGTCGCTCCCGGAAAGCGGGGGATCGTGAATGCCATCAGCCGCAAATACTTTGATGCCAGTCGCATAACCGATATCCAGCCCAGGCCTCCGATCCTCTGGATCCGCGGTGCCGATGACCTGGTGGTCTCCAACAGCGCCATGTGGGATATCGCCACCCTCGGCGCCCTCGGGTTCGTCCCTGGATGGCCCGGTCCCGAGCAGTGCCCCCCTCAGCCGATGCTGGATCAGATCAGGGCCGTGCTGGAGCGATATAAGGCCAATGGCGGCTATTACCGGGAGGAGGTCATCCCCGATTGCGGCCACACCCCGTTCATAGAGAAACCCGAAGAATTCAATGCCATCTTTCACGAGTTCCTGAAGAAGGGGAGATAGCGAGATGTATACCTTTGACTGGTTGGCAAAACGGGCAGAGCTTTCGCCCAATAAGATTGCGCTGGTGGATGCCGCCACAGGCCGCCGCTGGACTTACGCCCAGTTCAACGAGCGGGCAAGCCGTTTCGCCGAATTCCTCAGGGATGAGTGGAAGATCAGGGAAGGCGAGCGGGTGGCCATCCTGGCTTACAATTCCTCCGATTACTTTGAAATCCTCTACGGCTGCGCCAAAGCAGGGGCAATTCTGGTCTGCTTGAACTGGCGGCTGGCCCTACCGGAGCTTGAATTCATCGTGAACGATGCCTCACCTCGTGCCCTCATATACGACCCCGATTTCACCGAAGCCGCTCACTACCTTAAGGAGCACACTTCGGCCACCCTGCTTATGGCCCTGGGAGAGAAAGCCCCTGAAGGCGAATGGGCTTATGAAAAAGCCCTGGCTCAAGCGAGCGGCCGGCCCATTATTATGCCTCCGCGCTCTCTGAACGATGTCTGGCACCTCCTTTACACCGCTGGCACCACCGGACGCCCCAAAGGTGTCATCCAGACCTTCGGGATGGTTTTCTACAACGCTGTGAACATAGGCATAGCCATTGACCTGACCTCGGAAGATGTGACCCTGAACGTCCTCCCCACCTTCCACACCGGTGGCCTCAACCTCTACGCCAATCCCACCTTCCACGTGGGCGGAACGGCTATAATCCAGCGGACTTTTGACCCTGCCGAAACCCTTCGCCTTCTCTCGGAAGAGGCCACGGCTTTCTTCGGCGTGCCCGCCATGTATCTATTCATGAGCCAGCACCCGGACTTTGACAAATACGACCTTTCCCGCGTTCGCTCCTGGGCCTGCGGCGGTGCCCCGATGCCAGTCAACCTCCTCCACTGGTATGCCGAGCGGGGCATTATCATCCAGCAGGGCTTTGGCATGACCGAGACCGGCCCCACCGTTTTCCTGATAGATAAAGAGCATGCCATTTCCAAAGCAGGATCTGTGGGAAAGCCCCAGATGCACGTGGCGGTGCGCATTGTGGACCGGGAAGGCCGGGATGTCCAGCCGGGAGAAGTAGGCGAGCTGTGGATAAAGGGGCCGGGCGTTACCCCGGGATACTGGGGACAGCCAGAACTGACCGCCGAAGCCTTTACCGATGGGTGGCTTCACTCCGGCGACCTGGCCAGAGTGGATGAAGATGGATACTACTACATCGTTGACCGCCTCAAGGACATGTATATATCCGGCGGGGAAAACGTATACCCGGCCGAAGTGGAGAATGTCCTCTACCAGATGGAGCAGATAGCCGAAGTGGCGGTCATCGGCGTCCCGGACCCGAAATGGGGCGAGGTTGGCAAGGCCATCGTGGTGGTCAAGCCAGGATATACCCTGACCGAGGAGGAAGTGATCCGCTTCTGTGAGGGCAAGATCGCCCGCTACAAAATCCCGAAGTATGTGGTCTTCGTGGACAAGCTCCCCCGCAACCCCGCCGGCAAAGTCCTGAAGACCGAACTGCGCAGGAGGTTTGGCGGAGCATGAGCCTTGATTCAGGCCAGAAGGTGGCTTTCAAACGCTGTCTCACTCATGAGGACTTCGTCCGCTTCGCTCTTCTGAGCGGAGACAATAACCCCATTCACACGGACCCGGAATTCTCTGCCCGGACCCGGTTCGGCAGGCCTGTGGCCCACGGGGCTTTCCTTTTCGGGCTCCTTGCCTCAGCCATGAATGCTTTGTTCCCCAGCTCCGGCCTGCTCCTTCTCTATCAGGAGCTCATGTTCCCTACCCCCACCTATGCCGGGGAAGAGGTCACTGTGCAGGTTGAGATCACCGGGTTAAACCGGGAAAAGAGCCAGGCTGAACTTTCAATGATTGTTCTCCGGCCGAATGGAGAGCCGGGATGCCAGGGCCTTGCCCTTGTCCATTTCGGCCCTGCTGAAAGATGGCCTGAAGCGAGTAGGGAAATCCCTCCATCGCCCCCCAGCGAGGGTTCAGTTCTAAAAGGCTTCCGGCTGGGAGAAAGCGCTTCCCTCCAGCGGACCTTCACAGGCGAAGACGTGCAGGCTTACATTGAACTCACCGGCGATGCCAATCCCCTTTATATGGACGCTGAGCTGGCCTGCAAGAGGGGCCTTAAGGCCCCCCTGCTCCCGCCTCCTCTTCTGGGGGCTCTCTTCTCCTGCCTTCTCGGCGCGCACCTTCCGGGTTGGGGCACAAATTACCTGAAACAGCGCCTCCTGTTCCTGGGGCCCGCTCATACCGGTGAGAAGCTTGAGGCCACAGTGGAGATAGTGCGCATCCGGCCGGAAAAAGAGCTCATAAACCTGCGCACTGCGTGCCGGAAAGAAGGGGACAACCTCATAGCTGACGGCGAAGCGCTGGTGCTTACGCGCGATGTAAAGCCAAGGGAGGCCTGATGCCCAGGATAGAGGTCAACGGAATCCAGCTTTACTACGAACTGCACGGCCCGAAAGAGGCCGAAGTCTTGGCCTTATCTAACGGAATACTCATGAGCACCGCCAGCTGGGTCTTCCAGATCCGGGAGCTCTCCCGGCACTACCGGCTTCTGCTCTACGATTGCCGGGGGATGTGGCAATCAGACCATCCGCCCGGCCCGTATTCCATGGAACAGCACGCTGATGACCTTGCTGGCCTCCTGAGCGCTCTCAGAATTGAGAAAGCCCACATCGGCGGGATCTCCTACGGTGGCGAAATAAGCATGACCTTTGCTCTCCGCTACCCGGAGCGGACTCTGAGCCTGATCGTGGCCGATTCCGTCAGCCATGTGGACCCGTGGCTCCGGATCGTGGTGGAAGGCTGGATTGCGGTGGCCCGCACAAAAGACCCCAGAGCTTTCTTCAACGCTACCGTGCCCTGGAACTTCTCCCCCCGCTTCATCAAGGAGCACCCCGACCTCATGGCTCAGGCCCTTGAGCGCTACGCCCTCCTGGACTACGAGGCTTTTATAAGGCTGTGTGAATGCTTCCTGAACCTGGACCTCACGGAAAAGCTGAAAGATATAGCCATCCCCACCTGCGTTATCGTGGGCGAGCACGACCTCCTGAAAGGCCGGAGGTACGCCGAAGAGATTGCCCACCGGATCCCCGAGGCTGAGCTTTACATAATACCAGATGCCGGGCATGCGACCTGCTGGGAGAACCCCGAGGCTTTCAATGCTATCATCCTGGGCTTCCTTGCCCGGCAGG
The DNA here is from genome assembly GCA_034432815.1 of Anaerolineae bacterium. GTDB lineage: Bacteria > Chloroflexota > Anaerolineae > SpSt-600 > SpSt-600 > SpSt-600. Next base: position 17,586 of record DAOUBN010000107.1, read on the forward strand.
GCCAGAAAAATAAAATTTAAGGAGGAGAAGCATGCGGAACAGAAACTATCTCTGGCTGATGATAACCATCATCGCAGGGCTGTCGCTGGTGCTGGCTTCGTGCAAACCTGCCCCAACCCCGACGCCCACCCCGCTGCCCACTCCGACTCCCGCTCCAACACCCACCCCTGCCCCCAGCCCCACGCCGACGGCTCCGAAGTATCCGTTCGCCGGGAAGCCCCTCAAGATCGGCCTCCTGACCGATAACTCGGGCCCGCTGGCCATTTACGGGCCCATGCTGGAGCGGGGCTTTGAGCTCGGGCTGGAATACGCCACCAACGGCACGATGGAGGTGGCCGGAAGGCCCATCAAGGTGATCATCAAGGATACCTCCAGCGATCCCGAGAAAGGCGTAAGCCTGGCCCGCGAGCTCATTGAGGCCGAAGGGGTGGAAATCCTGGTGGGGGCTCCCAGCTCCGGCGTCACCATGGCCGTCCAGAAGATCGCCGAAGAATACAAGGTCATCCTGATCGCCGAGCCCGCCGCCGCTACTGACATCACCGGCGCAAACTTCAACCCCTACACCTTCCGCACCAGCCGGACCAACTATCAGGACGCCATTGTGATGGGCCAGGGTCTCCTGCAACTGGGCAAGAGTTTCGTCCAGATCGCTCCGGACTACGCCTTCGGCTGGGGCTCGGCCTGCGGCTTCTACGCTGTGATCAAGGCCGGCGGTGGAACCTTCCCCATCAACGATGATCCCAAAGGTTGCGGTGCCATCTTCATCCCCTTTGACACAACCGACTTCACCCCTTACCTCCAGCAGGTCCTGGACTCCGGCGCGGAAGTGCTCATCATAACCTGGGCTGGCGCGGGCTTCGTCCCCCTGTTCAAGCAGATGCAGGAACTGGGAATATTTGACAAGATGATCGTGGGCACCGGCATCGGCGATAACCAGACCCTGGCCGCAGGCTACGCCAACGCCATCGGCGCCACGGGCATCGTGGTCTACCACTACACTCTGCCTAAGAACCCCGTCAACGACTGGCTCGTGAAGCGCCACAAGGAAAAATACGGCACTCCGCCCGACCTCTTCACCGCGGGTGGCATGGCCGCCGCCATCATGGTCGTGGAAGGCCTCAAGCGGACCAACGGCGATGCCAGCGCGGATGCACTCATAAAGGTCTACGAGGACAACTTCTCCTTTGATGGCCCCAACGGCAAATACATCATCCGCCCCTACGACCATGTCTGCCTCTTCCCGCTCTACTATGTCCGCCTGGTCAGCGTAACCGATCCGGAATACAGGTTCGTGGAGCTGATCAAGGAGTTCGCTCCAGAAGAGGCGGCCCCGCCGTGTCTGTTGCCGGAAAAGTATAAGGACCGCTGCCCTAAGCAGTAGGCCTGAAGCCGCGGGGGAGGGTATGCCTCCCCCGCGGCCTGCGGAGGACCCTCATGGAGCCCGGGGTCATACTGGAAACCCGGAATCTGCGCAAGGAGTTTGACGGCCTTGTAGCTGTTGACAACGTCTCCCTCAAGGTTCGGGAGGGGCGGCTCCATGCCATAATCGGCCCCAACGGCGCTGGCAAAACCACCCTCTTCAACCTCATCAGCGGGATATTGCCTCCCACCTCAGGTCGCATACTCCTGCGAGGCCAGGATATAACCGGCCTTCCGCCCCACGAGATAGCCCGCAGAGGCATAGGTCGCTCCTTCCAGATAACCAACCTCTTCCCCAACCTCACCGTGCTGGAGAGCGTCAGGCTTGCGGTGCAGGCCCGCGGGCCCTACGGCCTGCGCTTCTGGAGCCATTACCGCCGCTACCGGGAGTGTGAGGAAAAAGCTGTGGAAATAATCAGGAAAGTAGGGCTCGGTGGCCGGGAGTTCTACCTGACCCGCGCCCTCCCCCATGGGGACCAGCGGAAGCTGGAGATCGCTCTCCTGCTGGCCATGGAGCCCGAGATCCTCCTACTGGACGAGCCCACAGCCGGGATGGCCTCCGGCGAGATCCCGGCCATGATGGAACTCATATCTTCCCTCCGGGAAGAAGGCAGGCACACCATCCTGCTGGTGGAACACAAAATGGATGTAGTCATGAGCCTATCCGATGTCATAACCGTTATGCACCAGGGCCGGATACTGGCGGAAGGAGCCCCTGAAGAAATCAGGGCCAACGAAGAAGTCCAGCGAGCCTATCTGGGAGAACTCTGAAGTTTTTCGGCAACCTTGAAAGGGGATGCAGGGAGGCTGCGGAGGGTGTCCCCCAGCCCTCTCTGTGGGGAAAAAGCCTTTTGAAGTGGAGGTGAAATTGGAACCCATCCTGGAAGTGCAGGAAATCCACACCTTCATAGGCCAGTTTCACATCCTCCAGGGGGTCTCTCTGACCGTCCCGGCGGGGAGCGTGACCGCTCTCCTTGGCCGCAATGGTGCAGGCAAAACCACTACCCTCAAATCCATCCTGGGCCTCACCCCACCCCGCAGCGGGAAGATAATATTTGCAGGGGAGGAAATCCAGGGGCGCCGGCCCTACGAAATAGCCGCCATGGGCATAGGCTACGTCCCGGAGCACAGGGCTATATTCACTCAGCTGACTGTTGAAGAAAACCTCCGCATCGCCGAGCGGCGCAAGGGCGACCTCAAACGCAAAGCTGATTTCATCTTTTCCCTCTTCCCTGACCTCAAGCGGCTGTATAAACTTCCGGCCGGGAACCTATCCGGCGGTCAGCAGCAGATGCTGGCCATTGCGCGGGCCCTCGTCCCCGATAACCGCCTGCTCCTTATAGACGAGCCGAGCGAAGGGCTTGCCCCCATCCTCGTGCAGGAATTAATGGAAGCCATCCGGCAGCTTTCCTCTGAGGTCACCATACTCCTTGTGGACCAGAACTTCCGGATGACCAGCTCCCTCGCCAGCTATTACACCCTGATAGACGATGGCCGCACCATCCGCAGCGGCCTCATGCCCGATCTCCTCAAAGAGCCCGAAGTAATCCGCCGCTACCTGGGAGCCGTGGTTTAAGAACTGGAGGGGTTAAATGAGACGCCACCGGGAAACGGTTGTATCAGCCTTCATAGTTCTGGGCATAATCCTCCTGGCCTACTGGCTCTTTGGCCCTTCAAAAGCCACAGCCACCCTCTTATCCGGCCTGACCCTGGCCTCGCTCTATTTCCTCCTGGGCGCAGGCCTCTCCCTCATCTTCGGGCTAATGGATGTCTTGAACTTCGCCCACGGGGTGATCTTCATGATAGGCGCTTACACGGGCTACACCATTTTTGGTAACCCGCGCCTTTTCCTCAATACTCTGCCCTTAATCCTGAACCTGGGGGCCGGGATCATGTTCGGCTCTCTCGTCAGACTTGCGCTGGACTGGCAGGGTATAAAGGGGGTAAACGGGCGTCTATTTGCCTATGCTGCAGGGCTAATCGGGCTGGTCATCGCCTTCTGGGGGGTTAAGGGTTTCCCCCTGCGCCCTCTTGTGGCCTTTGAGCCCACGACGCCCGGTGGAGCTGTCCCAACTGCTCTTGCGCAGGAGCCGCTGCCCCGCATGGCGGCGCGTCTGGGGTGGATGGCCCTCGCCGGGACGATGCTGGGCCTGGCCCTGGGTCCCCGGAGGAGGGAAGAGCAGGGCCTCAGGGATGCCCTTCGCTATTACGGTTCATACGCTCTGGCTTTCACCGCAACCGCCTTCGCCATGCTCTTAACCCGCAACCCGGTGGAAAAATTCATCTTAGGGCTTTCCGTGGACATCCGCTTCCTCTTGGCTCTCATCGCTGGCGCACTGACAGGGGCGGCTCTGGGAGCGCTGGTAGAAACCACCTTCATCAGGCCTTTCTACGGCCGACCCATAACCCAGATAGTGCTCACCCTCGGGCTGATGTTTGCCGGCGGGGAACTGGTCAAAGCCATCTGGGGCAAGGAAGGCCGCGCCCCTATGGCTGTCCCTTCCCTTTTCGCTGCAAGTTGCCGTTCCCCCAACCTGATAGCCTGGCTGAGGGAGCATTGCTCATCCATAGACGTCCTCGGACGCGCCTTCCCCACCTATCGGCTTTTCATAATCTTCATAGGCGTGCTCATCCTGGTAAGCGTTACACTGCTTCTCCGTTACACCCGCCTGGGGATGATCGTGCGGGCTGGCGTTCAGGACAGGGAAATGGTGGAGGCTCTGGGGATAAACGTGCGGCGCGTTTTCACCATGGTCTTCGCCCTCGGTTCTGCCCTGGCGGCGCTGGGAGGCGTGGTGGCTGCTCCCTTTGTAGGGGTTTACCCGGATATGGGCGGGATATTCCAGCTCCAGGCCTTCATAGCTGTGGTCATTGGAGGGATGGGAAGCTATGTCGGAACCGCCGTTGGCTCCCTTATCCTGGGTCTGGCCAGAGCATTTGGCGATACCCTGGTGACCACGGGGATCGCTCTGCCGGGCATGGCTCATGCCTGGAGGGCTTCCCCGGCCATTGCTCGTGCTTCCATCGTCCTGATAATGGCCATTGTGCTTCTGGTGCGGCCTGCTGGCATATTCGGGAAGAAGGGGTGATGCCATGAAGGAAACCCTGAAAAACTGGCGCTGGAACCTTACCCTGCTGGCTTTGCTCATCGCTTTCCCCTTCATCGGGGGCCTCTTCCTGGGAGATCCGGCTGCTGTAGACCCAAACCTGAAAGGGCTGAGCCGGATCCTGGCCCTGGCGGAAACCGGATACGCCAAGTTCTGGCAGGGCATGATAATCCAGATGCTGATCCTCGGCGTCTTCGCCATGAGTTACGACCTTCTCCTGGGCTACACCGGCATCATCTCCTTCGGTCATGCTATGTTCTACGGGACCGGAGGCTATGTGCTTGGCCTTCTGGTCAAGCATGCCCGCTGGTCCATATGGGAAGCAATGGGGGCAGTGATCCTTGTGGCGCTGCTTCAGAGCTTCGTGATCGGAGCTCTTTCCCTG
>DAOUBN010000108.1:0-6833 GCA_034432815.1 Anaerolineae bacterium
TGAAGCCCCCATGCCAGGGGGTCTGGGGGGATGTGCCCCCAGAAAAACAAATCAAAGGGGCGAGAAGCGCCCTCCCGCCCTTTCGCCACGAGGGGGCCCCCGAACCCAGGCAAACCCCCAGCAAACGAGGGTGGGGAAAAAATCGGGGGGTGCAGGGGGGCGAAGCCCCCATGCCAGGGGGTCTGGGGGATGTGCCTCCAGAAAAACAAATCAAGGGGCGAGAAGCTCCCTCTTGAAGCCCGCCCACGAGTGGGACCCTGAACGTCGGCGGACCCCGAGCAAACGAGGGTGGGGAAAAAATAAGTGGGGGGTGTCCCCCCACTTCCCCCGTCAAGGGGATGGAGTCCCCCTGAACCCCCTGTTTCATAGGATGGAAGGAGCGAAGCCCCCGGGGGTCTGAGGAGTGTCCCCCAGGCGGGGGGTGCAGGGGGTGTCACCCCCAACAATCAGTAACCCAGGCTCTTATCCACTACATTGAGCAGTTCTTTCCCCTCAAGATAGCGGCGGAGGTTCTCGGCGAAGATGGCCGTGGCCCGGTCATCATACCTGGGGGTTATGGCTGAAACATGAGGGGTCAGAATGACATTAGGCAGTTCCCAGAGGGGGCTTTCGGGAGGCAGAGGCTCCTGCTCAAACACGTCCAGGGCAGCGCCGGCTATCTTCCCGCTCCGCAGCGCTTCCACCAGAGCAGCCTCATCCACAATCGCCCCTCTGGCAACATTAATGAGATAAGCGGAAGGCTTCATGGAAGCCAGCTCTTCAACCCCGATCATGTGGTAAGTTTCGGGGGTCAGGGGGGCGGTTATGACCACGAAATCGCAAAGAGAAAGCATCTCCCGCAGGGCAGAATTGGGGTAGAGCCTCTCCACAAGGGCTCCCTCCGGGTCTCCCACGCCCGGCAGCCTGTAGCCATCATCGGTATTGACTTCCACGCGCCTCTTGGTGGCGAAGACCCTCATCCCGAAAGCTCTGGCGAGCCTCGCCACCTCCCGCCCTATGCTCCCGTAGCCCACGATCCCGATGGTCTTATCCCGCAGCTCCTCGGAAATCAGAACCTGATTCCGGTGGGAGGGCCACTCCCGGCGCTTCTGGTAATCCAGGGCCAGGGGCAACTTCTTGACAAGGGCCAGAATCATCGCAAAGACATACTCGGCAATGGGGACGGCATGGATCCCGCTGGTGGTGGTTATGATAACTGAACTTTTCATCACCGGCGAGCCCATAAGGTGGTCAACCCCAGCACTGGACAACTGAATCCATTTGAGCCTGGGAGCCACCTCTGCGGGGTCAAAGGGAAACCAGAAAGTGTAGAGGACCTCCACATCCTGCAGAAGGGGTCTCATCTCTTCCGGAGAGCGACAAGGGACCTGGCTGACATCAAGCCTGGGGGAAACGCTGCGCAGGGTTTCCAGGTTCTCCTTGCTCAGGTTCAGCACGCTCAGGACCTTCACCTTCTCCATGGTTCATCCCTCCGGGGAAAGGCCGGCCAGCTTTATCCCTTCCTCCAGGATTTCCCTCACTTTATCCCCGTGAGTTGTCTCGCAGTAGAAGCGGATCACGGGCTCGGTCCCCGAAAAGCGTATGAGTAGCCAGCCCCCATCCTCCAGGTTGTATTTGTAGCCGTCGGTAGTATCAATCCCTGTGACCTTTATCCCGGCGATCACCGCGGGCCTGGCCGATTCTATCCGGGCTTTCGTCGGCCCGCGCTTCTCCGGCGGGAAGGAGAGGTCAATGCGGTCGTAGTAGAACCTTGCCCCCACCACTTCGTATAAATGCTCCAGGAGTTGCGAAGGCTTCTTCCCGGCCCTGACCATGAAGTCCAGGAAAAAGAGGGGGGCAAGGATCCCATCCCTCTCCGGGACGTTCCCTTTGAAGGCGTAGCCTCCGCTTTCCTCCCCTCCCACTATGGCATCCACTTCCAGCATCCTGGGGGCCACATACTTGAAGCCGACACCCGTGTGGTATACGGGGACGCCGTAGATCCGGCCCAGGATGTCCAGCATGGAAGTGGTGGAGAGGGTTTTGACGATGGGGCCACGCCACCCGCGGACTTCCAGAAGGTAAAGGGCCAGGAGGCCGTAAACCTGGAGCTGGTTCAGGAAATTACCGTGCTCATCCACAACGCCTATCCGGTCGGCATCGCCATCGTTTATGATACCGACATCGGCCCCGATTTCCCTGACTTTATCCTGACAGGCCTGGATGTTGGGGGGGATGGGTTCGGGCCGCTTCATCCCGGGGAAAAGGGGATTGCGTTCGGTCCGGATGCTGACGATTTCGGTGGCTCCGCCCCTCAGGATCCTCTCCAGCCAGCCTGCTCCATTGCCGTGCATGGCGTCGTGCACTATGAGGAGGCCGGCTTTCTTTATGGGTTCAAAATCCACCAGTTTGCTGATGTGCTCAAGGTAGGCGGGGGCGGGGTCAAAGAACTCCACGAGCTTTCTCTCCAGAGCCTCCTCCAGGGGCATCCTTTTGACTTCCGAAGCCGGCGGGATAAGGGCCTCAATCTCCCTCAGCCCCTGAGGGTCAATGGCAGCGCCTCTGTGGTCCCGCACCTTGAAGCCATTGTCCATGGGCGGGTTGTGGCTGGCGGTGATGTTCACCCCGCCTCCGGCTCCCATAGCCACTATGCTGAAGCTTATGACCGGGGTTGGGGTTGCTTCCTTCGTGAGATAGCTCTTGATCCCGTGGGCGGCCATGACCTCCGCCACAGCGGAGGCGAAGTGCTCGGAGGCGAAGCGCCGGTCGTATCCTATGACCACGCCTCTTCCGGCCATGCCCTTGTTGAGCAGGTAGCGGGCAAACCCCTGGGCGCACCGCCTGACGTTGTCAAAGGTGAAATCTTCAGCTATGGTGCCCCGCCACCCATCGGTGCCGAAGCGTATCTCCATGGGCAATACCTCCTAAAGGACTTTGCCCTCTTTCATCTGTTTTTTGACCAGCTCCAGGTCCGCATCCACCATCATCTTGATGAGTTCCTCAAAGGTTACGGTGGGCTTCCATCCGAGCTTGGTCCGGGCTTTGGTGGCATCGGCCACCAGGAGGTCCACATCGGCTGGGCGGAAGAGAGCCGGGTCCTGAACCACATACTTCTTCCAGTCAAGGCCGAGGTAACCGAAGGCCAGCTCGCACAGCTCCCTCACGGAATGAGTTTCTCCGGTCCCCACCACGTAGTCATCGGGCTCGGGTTGCTGGAGCATGAGCCACATCGCTTTGACGTAATCCCCGGCAAAGCCCCAGTCCCTCCGGGCGTCCAGGTTGCCCAGGCGCAGTTCCTTGGCCAACCCGAGCTTTATCTTGGCTGCGTTGTAGGTTACCTTGCGGGTGACGAACTCCAGACCGCGGCGCGGGCTGTTGTGGATGTGGCACTGGCCTACACCAGCGTGGAAAGTGCCGCTTTCAGTGGCCAGGTCAAAGAGCCATCCATCGTATCTCAGCGGGATCAGCTTTTTGACTTCGTTGGGTTCCTTGACCAGGTGCTGGCCCTTGCCGCCGGCGGGGTTAGGAGAGCGAAGGTTCAGGCTGTAGTAAAAATGCCCGTTCCGCTGTTCTACGTTCAGGGTAAGATTCTGTCCCATGGCTTTTCTGGCCAGCCACCAGAGTCCCAGGGCCAGAGCAGGCGAGTTAGTTTTAAAGTTCTTGAATTCGTAATTCCCGTAGCCACCCTTGAGGCCGTTGCAGAGGTTGTAGCCCCTCAGGAATTCCCGCCATATTTCCACATCAGCGTTAAGGATGCGGGCCGGGATTTTCTTCAGGCGATCGCGAGTGTAGCAGTGTTTGTAAAGCCAGGCTACATATTCTGGGGCTCCGTTGAGGGAAAGATAGGGGACATCTCTTTCCCCCGTAAAGCCTGAGGAAGATAGCCCCTCAGTGGTGAAGCCCAGGGTTATTTTGTGCCAGAGGGTGGAGAATAGTTCTCGCAATTCAGGGTCTTTGTTGGTGAAGCGAGCTCTGATGTGCCCGCCGCTTTCGTAAGCGGAGCCATCGGCCACGAACATACCAAGGAGCAAGGCTTCCTCAGGAGTCACAGAAGTGAGACCGGGTGGCTCAGGCAGATCTACCAGGCTCACCCTATCGCCTTCCTTGAGTTCCCCTACAGGCTTCTCGCCCTCTTCCATAATCACCACGTGGTCGGAAGTGGCAGCGAAAGCTCCCCTCCGGGCTACTACCAGGGTAACGCCCTTGTCCTCTTTTTCGGGATTGTGGCGGGTGGCCGTTAAAGTGGTAACTTTGACGAAACGGTCGCCGTCCCACACTTCCAGCCCCATATCGCTGACGTCAAAAGTCTGCTTGGAGGCACCATTCTCCCTGGGACGCAGTATGTCGCCGATGGGCACTACATCCACAACCCCGTTCATCCTGATGATTACAGGGGTATCGGCGGTCACGCACTCGTGGTTGAAAAGTATACCGGAACAGGCGAAAATTCCGTAGCTTTCCCTGTAGTTAACCGTTATCCAGTGAGCATAAACCTTGGCCACGCCGTAAGGGCTGCGGGGGTGGAAAGGTGTGTTCTCGTTCTGGGGGACCTCTTTGACCTTGCCGAACATCTCGCTGTTGTGGAGGAGCACGGGGACATCTCCTCCCCAGAAGCGCTGCCCTTCGGGGACAGAGATATCGTAGACCCAGAATTCGCCCTCTTCTCTACCAATGGAGGTTATCCTGACCACGCCGAGGGTGGAGTTCAACAGGGCTTTGAGGTGAGGCGGCAGTTCCACGCCGTATTCCTCAGCGAGGCGCTTCGCTTCATCCTTGGAGATCAGGGGCTTCAAGGCGATTTCGCTGCAGCCGGCTCTTTCAAAAGCCCTGCGGAAGATGGCCGAGGGCAGGCATCCCGTGGCTGATTGCCTTCCCCCCGCAGGATGTCCGCTTTTTCCGGAGTTTACCCTGATATCGTAACGGACCGCTGGTGGGATCATTACCCCCTGAGGGGTTGCGTGGGCCGGGCTTTGACGCTTAGAGATCTGGCACTCCAGGCCGGCGTTTCGCATAAGGTAAACCAGTTCGGAAGCGAGCCAGGGGTCGGTCCCTTCTTTCTGCCAAGTTTCGCCCAGATACCCGGCCAGGAAATGGTGGATCAGTCCTGGTTCAAGTTCCCAGACCCAGGGCGGGATGCGCCTGGCGTAGGCAGTGGTGCCGAATTGGGCGCACAGCGAGGCCACAGCCTCGCTTTCCACAGTGAGCACTACAGAGTCTGATTCTGGCACCGGGATTTCGTGGATGGTTAGGGAGGGGAACAGGGTTCTGGCCAGTTCCTCAAGCTCACGGATGTGTCCGTTCCCGTTGACGTTAAAGGTGAAATTAACCCGGCGGAGGTGACCATCGGGGTCAGGCTCGCATTGGCCCCGGGCCAGGTAGAAGCCCAGGAACCTCATCAATTGAGGGGTAACTTCAACTTCTTTCACCCCCAGAGGGATTCCGGCCGAAGCCTGCTTTGGGAACTGGCTGCCCGCGTAGCTTATGAGGCAATCGCCCTCCCTCAGTTCTTCCACGCGCTTCTCAACCAGCCGACCCTCATCGTCAAAGACGATAACTGAATGATCGCCCGTTACTTTAAGCTCTCCACCGGTGGAGAAGCGGAGGGTGTAAATGTGGTCTTTGAAGTGGCGGGAGATATGGCTCGCCGGAGCGAAAACCACTTCATAGTTATCGTTAACGGTCAGCACTTCTACCCCTTCCAGGGGCACCGTGATTTCGCCGGGAGGTGTATCAGGGGGCATAAGGTCCTCTATGGGCACCAGTTCCACCTTTCCGTTGCGGCGCACCAAAACGGGGGTTTTGCCATCAACGCTGCTTGACGCCTGGTAGAACTTGATCTTGGGGTTGACTATCCGGATCGCCTCCAGGAGCCTGGTCACCCCAAGGGCCGTGACTTCGCCGGTGAAAACCGGCTGCTCAAAAGAGGTGGGGACGAAGGATTGGGCCGCCAGATTGTAAACTTCATCGGGCTGGTATTTCTCCAGGATGTAGATGAGGGAGCTCTGGTCCAGAAGGTCGCCGGAGACGAGGGTGATTTTGTCCTGGATGTGGCTTATGCGGGAGAAGTTCACGGTGCTGGTGCGCCTGACCATGCCTATGACTTCGTAGCCCTTTTCCAGGAGGAACTCGGCCAGGTAAGAGCCATCCTGTCCGGTTATGCCGGTGATAAGAGCCCTCTTCTTGCCCAATTTCCACCTCCCTCAGGGGATTCAGAGTATGCTCACGGGTTTATCCTCCTCCACTGCTTCCACCCATGGTTCATCCCGGAGTTTAAGGGCTTCGGAAGCTTTGCCCCTCACGGCGAAGGCGCGGAGGAGGGAGTATTCCCTTTTTATTTCAAAACCCATTTGCCTGAGGCGAGCCGAGCAGGAAACAGGCTCGCCCCTGAAACGGACTATCAGGTTTACCTCTTCTTCCCCAAGGCGTTCCAGCCTTTCCCTGAGCTTCTCGTCCACAATCCTCCTCCTGGATAGCTTGAATTATATCATCCTGCCTTCTTAACTGCAAAGCCCGCAAGAGCCTCCTCCAGGGATTTTCAAGGAGGTGCAGGGGGGCTGCGTTCCCCTGGCAGGGGAGTGGGGGTGTCCTCCCCACCTTCGTGGGCTCAGGGTTTGCCAGGGTTCAGGGACCCACTCACGCCCAGGTTGCAAGAGTTACCCTCCTGCCCCTTGATCTGTTTTTCTGGAGGCACATCCCCCATACCCCCTGGCCTGGGGGCTTAGCCCCCTGCCCCCCCGTTCAGGGCTCCCTCGTGAGCGGATTGAAAGATGGGAGTGGAGGGGACTATGCCCCTTCCCAGGGGGGTCGGGGGATGTGCCCCCGAAAGAACAAAAACAGGGGGCGATCTGGCGCTT
>DAOUBN010000109.1:0-2292 GCA_034432815.1 Anaerolineae bacterium
GCCTTCTCGCCCCTTGATTTACCCCTTTGAGAAAGGGGGGAAAGAGCGGGGGGACACCCCCCGCACCCCCCCGGCATGGGGGTTCCGTCCCCCTGCGCCCCCTGATTTTCTGGGGGGACACCCCCCATGACCCCCGGGAGGGGGTTTCGCCCCCCGCACCCCGGTTTTCCCGAGGACACCCCTCATGGGGGAAAGAACAGGGGGTGCAGGGGGACCCAGTCCCCCTGACGGGGGGAAGTGGGGGGTGTCCCCCCACTAAAACAAAAACTGGGGGGCGAGTTGCCATCCCCTGAAACCCGCCCGCGAGTGGGAGCCTGAAGCCATGCTGAGCCACAAGCAACGGGGGTGGGAAGAAGGGTAAAAAGGCGGGGGACACCCCCGAAGTCCCTGGCAGGGGGACGAAGCCTCTTCCTCCCCTGTGCATCCTCCAGGCCCCCTGGCATGGGGGTTTTGTCCCCCTGTATCCCCCATTTGAACCCTGCTCACAAAGACAGCGACGGCACCGGCCTTCCGGAGGGCTTCGGAAACTCTGGCAATGGCCTCTTCTTCCACCAGGGCTATCATGTTTCCGCCCCAGCCAGCCCCCGAAAGCTTCGCCCCAAGGGCGCCGGCTTCCCGCGCCGTCTCCACAAGGCGATCAAGTTCAGGGCAGGATACCCCCATCTCCACCAGAAGCCGGTGGTTTTCGTCCATAAGTTCGCCGACTCTTTTGAGATCGCCCCTCTCTATGGCCTCCCTCCCTGCCAGAACCACTTCCCCTATCCGGCGGAAAAGGCCCTCATATCTGGCCCTGTCTTCCTCCCACCTCTCCCTAACCCACAGCACCACATCCCTGGTGGGGCTTGAGATCCCGGTATCGCCAGTGAGCAGGGTTAAAGGCCTCCCAACCCTGAAGGGGATCGGTTTCTGGCCTTTGATGAAGAAAACGGGCATTTCGTAAGCGATCACGGTGTTGTCTATCCCGCTGGGGGTGCCGTGGTGGATTTTCTCCACCTCATAGACTATGGCCGAAACCTCTTCTGGGGGGAGTTCTCGTCCAAAATAAGCGGCCAGAGCCTTGACAATAGCTGTGGAGACGGCCGCCCCGCTCCCGAAGCCGCGGGCGATGGGGATTTCGGAGCGTATGGTCACCGTGAAACCCTCAACTCTTTCCGGATTCAGGCGTTCAAGGGCCAGTTCAACCACCCGCCGGAGGGGGTCATCAGGAGCGGCTTCTTTGAGGTAAAATTCCCTCCCGATATCGCAGGCACGGATTAGGATATCGCCCGGGGAACTTTCCACCGTGGCCCAGGCCCTTATCCCTGCCACCGGTACGGCGATGGCGGGCTGGCCGTAAACCACGGCGTGCTCCCCGAAGAGGATAACCTTGCCCGGGGCTGAAGCTCTGGCTTCCATCTAATCCAACTGGGCCCTGAAGAGGATTGCCCCCCTGGGGCAGATCTGGGCGCACACCTCACAGCCAGTGCAGAGGAGCGGGTCTATCTTCATTTTCGGCCGCTTCGTTTTTGGATCCACTTCCTCGCTCCTGAGGGTTGCGGGGCAACCGGCCCGGAAGCAGAGGCCGCATCCATTGCACTTTTCGGGGTCAACTTTTAGCGGTTTGTAGGTCTTGCGGACCTCCGGCAGGAGAGCGCACTCCCTCCTGGTCACGATCACGGCGGCTTCATCCGTGGCCAGGGCTTCCTTAAAGGCCTTCTCAACCCCTTTGATGTCGTAAGCATCCACGGTGTAAACGTGCTTGATCCCGAAGGCTCTGGCCACATCTTCAATCAGGACCTCGGTTGACTTCTCGCCCTGGAGGGTCTGGCCGGTGCCGGGATGGCCCTGGTGGCCGGTCATAGCGGTGCTGCGGTTGTCCATTACCACGGTTATGGTTTTGCCTTTATTGTATGCCACATTGAGGAGGGCGGGCATCCCGGTGTGGAAGAAAGTGGAGTCCCCGATCACCGCCACCATCCTCTCCCCTATTCCCGCCTTATCGGCGCCGTGAGCCTGGCCTATACCTGCCCCCATGCAGCCACAGGTGTAGATAGTGGAAAGGGGCGGGAGTGCCCCGAGGGTGTAACAGCCTATGTCCCCGGTCACCGCCAGCTTGAGCTTGCCCATAACGTAGAAGACGCCGCGGTGAGGGCATCCAGGGCAAAGGACCGGGGGCCGCGGGGGCAATTCCCCGACTTCCACTTTCGGGATTTCAACCCTGGCATCGGCGGGGAGAAGGCCGGCCCTGATCGCCGCCTCCCGGATCACGGTGGGGTCAAATTCGCCGCAGATGGGGAAGATGCTCTTTCCCTC
>DAOUBN010000110.1:0-4434 GCA_034432815.1 Anaerolineae bacterium
TCCCGGGCCATCATCGCCGCAATAGCGAAAGCCAGAAAGGGGGTGACTTTGCGGTTGAGGGCGAAGTAGCAGGCGAAGAGGAAGAGGGGGACGGCCAGGGGGGCCGGGTGGAAATCGGCCAGGTTGGCGGCCTGGAGAGCGGGGGAGAGGAGGTACACCAGGGGGAAGGCCAGGGCAATAAGGTCGCTCCGGAGCTTATCCTTAGCTATCAGGAAGAGAGGGACGGCCCCCAGGGCCAGGAGGAGGGTCTGGAGGATCAGGAGGGTCTCGGCTCCATCCCGGATGAGGAGGAAAGGGGCGAGGAGGAGGATCAGGGGTTCAAAGTGGTAAGCGAGGGAGGAGCCCTCGGTCTGGCGGAAAGGCTGGCCGTGGAGGGTGGACCAGACAGCCTGGTGATTTACCCCGAGGTCAAACATGGCTGTCTGGAAGGACCAGTGCCGGGCGAGGGAAAAGCCACCGATGGCGAGAAGATACAGGGAGATCAAGAGGAAAAGGGAGGTGGCGGGGAGAAGTTTCCTCACCTGCTCCACCCCACGACAATGGCTACCGCCATGGTTCGGGAGTGGGCCAGGCTTATGCTCCACCCCTTCACCCCCAGTTCCATGGCCCTCTCCAGGGCTTTGCCCGAGAGTTTCAGGCATGGTTTGCCGGAGCCATCCCGGAGGACCTCTATCTCCTTCCAGTCCACGGGGCCAATGCCGGTGCCGAGAGCTTTGGCCACCGCTTCCTTGGCGGCGAAGCGGGCAGCCAGACATTGAGGCCTCCCCTCGCAAAGCTCCAGTTCCGCCGGGGTGAAGATCCTCGCCTTGAACCTCTCGCCCCAGTGCCGGCAGGCTTTCTCCACCCTCTTCACCTCTACCAGGTCAACTCCCACCAGTAACGCCTGCTCCGTCAAAGCCCCTTCCTATCCCCCGGTATATGAAGCCCAGGGCCTTCATTTTTTCAGGGTCGTAAATGTTGCGTCCGTCTATCAGGATGGGCTGGCGCATCAGGCTCCTTATGCGTTCCATGTCCAGTTGCTTGAACTCGTTCCATTCGGTGACCAGGATTAAGGCGTCGGCCCCTTCGGCCACCTGGTATGGGTCCTCTTTGAACTCCACCCCGTTGAGGATGGCCCTGGCGTTCTCCATGGCTGCGGGGTCATAGGCCTTAACCCTGGCTCCTTCGTGCTGGAGCATGTGGATTATTTCCACCGATGGGGCCTCTCTCATATCATCGGTATTGGGCTTGAAGGCGAGGCCGAGGATCCCCACCACTTTGTTCCGGAGGCTTCCCCCCAGGAGGCCTCTGAGCTTGTGGACGAGCCTCCGGCGCTGGTCCTGGTTTATCTCAATGACCGAGCGGAGGAGCTGGGGGTGGCAGCCGTGGGTAGCGGCCATGTAGGCCAGCGCCCTCACATCCTTGGGGAAGCAGCTCCCTCCCCAGCCTATACCCGCCCCCAGGAACTCGGGGCCTATCCTGTGGTCAAGGCCCATGCCGTAGGCCACCACCTTCACATCCGCCCCGAGAGCCTCGCAGATGTTGGCGATTTCGTTTATGAAAGAAATTTTGGTGGCCAGGAAAGCATTGGAGGCATACTTTATCATCTCGGCCGTGCGCAGGTCGGTTATGATGATGGGGGCCTGGAGGGGGGCGTAGAGCTCGGCCACTTTCTCGGCCGCCTCCCGCTCCGTGCAGCCCAGGACTATGCGGTCGGGGTTCATGAAATCGTAGACGGCGGAGCCTTCCCGGAGGAATTCGGGGTTAGAGACAACCCAGAACGGGATTGAGGGGTCGGCCATGTTCTCCCGGATAATTTCTGCCACGAAGTCGCCGGTGCCTATGGGAACGGTGCTCTTGTTCACGATGATCATGGGGTGGTCCATGCACCTGGCTATTTCTCTGGCCGCCGCTTCCACGTAGGAGAGGTCTGCTTCCCCCTCTTTCCCCTCCGGGGTGTTGACGGCGATGAAGACGAACTGGGCGTTCTTCAGGGCTTCGGGGTAGGAGGTGGTGAAGGATATGCGGCCAGCTCTGAGGTTTCTCCGGACTATTTCCTCAAGGCCGGGCTCAAAGAAGGGGACCTTGCCCCTTTTGAGGCTCTCAATCTTGGCTTCGTTCACATCCACGCACCAGACTCTGTTTCCGAGGTCAGCGAAGCAGGCCCCCGTGACGAGGCCGACGTATCCAGCTCCGATGACGGCTATCTCCTTCATCTGTCCTCCTCACATCCTCAATCTCGGGTCAAGGGCGTCCCTGAGGCCATCCCCCAGGAGGTTGAAGCCCAGGACGGTAAGCATTATAGCAAGACCGGGAAAGATCACAACATGGGGGGCTGTGAAGACGGAGCCGCGCCCCTGGCCGAGCATGGCTCCCCACTCGGGGGTTGGGGGCTGGGCTCCGAGCCCCAGGAAGCTGAGGCCAGCGGCATCCAGTATGGCCGTGGCTATTCCCAGAGTCCCCTGAACTATAATCGGGGTCAGGCAGTTGGGCATTATGTGGCGGAAGAGGATGCGCGCCGAAGAGCAGCCTATGGCCCTGGCAGCCAGGACGTAATCCATCTCCTTGGCAGCCAGGACCGAGGCCCTCACGAGCCTGGCGTAGGCCGGTATTGAGACGAAAGCTATGGCGTAGAGCATGTTGAGGAGCCCGGGCCCCAGGATAGCCACGATGGCGATGGCCAGGAGGAGGCTCGGGAAAGCCAGCATTATGTCCATGATCCTCATGACCACGTTGTCAACCCACCCCCCGGCATACCCTGAAATTGCCCCTATAAAGGTCCCGGCTATTATGGCCAGGGAGACAGAGGCCACTCCCACGTAGAGGGAAACCCTTGCCCCGTAGATAACCCGGCTCAGGAGGTCCCTCCCCACCTCATCCAGGCCGAAGGGATGTTCCCGTGACGGCGGCTCCCTGCGCCTGGTGACATCCTGAGCGATAGGGTCGTAAGGGGCTATCCAGGGGGCGAAGATGGCGCAGAAAACGAAGATCCCTAAAAGAACCATTCCGATTATCGCCAGTTTGTTGCGGAAGAGCCTCCTCAGGGCATCTCTCAGGAGGGTTGTCTGGGCGGGAACTCTTCTCTCCACCTTTCCACCTCCCTCGGAGTTCACTCATACCTTATGCGGGGATCAAGGTAGGCGTAGGAGATGTCCACGGCCAGGTTTATGAAAACGAAGAGGACGGCGATGACCAGGACGCTTCCCTGGACCGCCGGGTAATCCCTGGCCAGGATGCGGTCCACCACGAGCCTTCCCATCCCTGGCCAGGAGAATATAGTCTCGGTCAGGATCGCTCCTGCCAGGAGGTAACCGAGCTCAAGGCCTATGACCGTTATCACGGGGAGGAAGGCATTTTTGAGGGCATGGCGGAATATCACCGCCCTTTCCCTCAGGCCTTTGGCCCTTGCCGTCCGGATGTAATCCTGGTGGAGGACTTCCAGGAGGCTGGAGCGGGTCATCCTGGCTATTATGGACATGGGGATCGTCCCGAGGGCTACGGAGGGGAGGATGAGGTGCTTTAGGCAATCGGCCAGGGCTTTCCAGTTTCCGGTGACCAGGCTGTTGAGGATGTAGAAGTTGGAGAGGAAGTTGAGGAACCACATCACTTTTTCGCCCAGAGGGCCGGTGAGGTTTATGTTGTAGACCTGGACGATGGAAGGCATGGGGATTCCGGGGGTTATGCGGCCGGAAGGGGGGAGCCACTTGAGCTTGAACCCGAAGACATACATGAGGATGAGGCCGAGCCAGAAGACGGGCATTGACACTCCTATGAGGGCTCCCACCATTGTGGCCAAGTCAAAGAGGGAGTTGTGGTAGTAGGCGGCGATTATGCCTGCCGTTATTCCGAAGAAGCAGGCCACGAACATGGCCCCCAGGGTTAATTCAATTGTAGCCGGCAACCTCTGAGCCAGTTCCGTGGTCACCAGTTCGTTGGTGCGGATGGCCCTTCCCAGGTCGCCCCGCACTATCCTCCCAAGGTAGCGGATATACTGGATGGGGAGGGGGTCGTCAAGGCCCATCCTCTTGCGGAATTCAGCCACCTGCTCGGCGGTGGCGTGTTCCCCCAGCATTACCCTGGCGGGGTCGCCGGGGATGAAGCGGAGGAGGGCAAAAGTTACGATGGATATTCCGATGAGGACGGGTATGAGCATGACAAGGCGCTGAGCTATGTAGCGAAGCATCTCTCCTCTCCCCTTTAAATTTCCCCAGCCTCGTTTGTTTTAGATTCACTGGCGAAGGACCCCCTGCACTCCCCGATTTTTCCCCGCCCTCGTTAGCTGAGGGTTCGCTGGAGTTCAGGGTCCCCCTCGTGGCCAGGTTGCAGGAGGGGGTTGCTCGCCCCTTGTTTTACCCCTTTGAGAAAGGGGGGAAAGGGGCTGGGGGACACCCCCCACAACCCCCCGGCATGGGGGCTTCGCCCCCCTCCACCCCCCAATTCTGGGGGGGCACCCCC
>DAOUBN010000111.1:0-2395 GCA_034432815.1 Anaerolineae bacterium
TTCTTTATGGGGTGGAGGGGGCTTTGCCCCCTCCCGGGGGGCCTGGGGGGTGTCCCCCCAGAGAAACAAATCAAAGGGGCGAGAAGCCATCTCCTGCAACCCGGCCACGAGGGGGACCCTGAACCTTGGCGAACCCTCAGCAAACGAGGGTGGGGAAAATCAGGAGGTGCAGGGGGACAGAGCTCCCATGCCATGGGGGTGTTGAAAAGCTCTGCTGTTTGACACCCTTCCTGTTTTCCGTTAACATTTTAACCACCTCGGGGGAGCAAGGCATACGTGAGGGGAGCATGGGCTACATCGTTTATTTTCTTTTGCGCCTGGCAGCGTGGCTTTGCAACCGGCTGCCGCCCTGGGTGAGCTACAGAGCAGCCATCCTCGTAGGCGACTTGCTCTACCTGACGAGCCTCAGGGTGAAAGAAAACCTCATGGACAATATCTGGCATGTGACGGGGCGGAGGGATGGGCGAATCGTGCGGAGGATCTTCCGCAACCTCGCCCTCAATCACGTGGACCTTTTCATGACCCCGCGCTTGTCCCCTGAGAGCCTGGAGAAAAGGCTTGATATTGAAGGCTTTGAGCACTTCCTGGAAGCTTTCAGGAGAGGAAAAGGGGTCATCCTGGCTTCAATCCACATGGGCTGCCCCGATTTCGTGGCCCAGGTGCTGGCCTTCAGGGGCTTTCCGGTCACCGTCCCCGCCGAGGTGATTGAGCCCCCAGCCTTCTTCCGCTTCGTGACGGGCTTGAGGGCATCCCACGGCCTCCGTTTCATCCCGGTCAATGGCCCGATGATGGAACTGGTCAGGGCCCTGCACAGGGGGGAAGCTATAGCCCTGGCGCTGGACAGGGACGCTACAGGAAGCGGGGTTGAGGTCAATTTTTTCGGCAGGCCAGCCCGCCTGCCCGATGGGGCCATCCGCCTGGCTTACCGGGTTGGAGCTCCGCTGGTCATGGCTTTCTGCATAAGGAAGCCCGATAACTCCTTCAAGGTCTGGGTGGAGCCCCCCCTTTATTTGGCCGGTGAGGGGCCTAAGGAGGAAGTGATCGCCAGGGCGCGCGAAAAGGTGATCGCCACGATGGAGAAATACATAAGGGCTTACCCCGAGCAATGGGTCCTTTCAGTGCGCCTTTGGAGGGAGGGGGATGAAAATAGCTCTCGTCTCCCCTTATGACTTCTCCGTTCCCGGTGGGGTGGTCAAGCACATCCACTACCTGGAGAAGCACCTGCGGGAGATGGGCCACCACGTCAGGATAATAGCGCCGTGTTCCCGGGAAGATGCTCCCCTTCCGGAATACCTGATCAAAGCCTCAAGCCTGGTGGTGGGGATACCTTCGGCAGGATCGGTGGCGCGGGTCTCCATATCCCCCCTCGTCTACAGGAAAGCCAAGAAAATCCTGGAGCAGGAGAATTTTGATGTGGTCCACATCCATGAACCCCTCACCCCCGTTCTTCCCGTAGCCGTCTTGAGGCATTCAAAAGCCCTAAACATAGGCACCTTCCATGCCTACAGGCCCGATCCTCACCCGGTCCTGGAGTATTCCGATGTCCTCCTGCGCCGCCTGGCCGATAAGCTGGACGGCAGGATCGCCGTGTCCAGAGCGGCAAGGGAATACATAAGCCGATACTTTCCAGGCGATTACCGGATAATCCCGAACGGTGTGGACCTGGAGATGTTCGGAGCCGGAGCCAGGCCCGTTGAGCGGTTCTGCGATGGCCGCCTCAATGTCCTCTTTGTGGGGAGGCTTGAGAAACGCAAGGGGTTCGGCGTTCTCCTGGAGGCTTTCCGGTTCGTGCGGATGGAAGTTCCCGAGGCGAGGCTTCTTGTGGTGGGGGCTTTTGACGATGAGGACAAAAAGCCTTTCATTGAATTCATCCGCCGGAACCGGATCCACGGGGTCCGCTTCATCGGCCGTGTGCCCGAGGAGGAACTGCCCAGGTATTACCACACTTGCGATGTTTTCTGCGCTCCATCCCTGGGCTACGAAAGCTTCGGGATGGTCCTGGTGGAGGCCATGGCCGCAGGGAAACCGGTGGTGGCCTCTGCAATCCCCGGCTATACCGAGGTGGTGAAGAGCGGGGCAGAGGGGCTTCTCGTCCCCCCGGGTGACCCCCAGGCCCTGGCCAGGGCGATAATCCACCTGCTGAAGAACCCGCAACTGAGGGCTGTCATGGGCGAGATGGGACGGAAGAAGGCCACCCGCTATTCGTGGCGCCAGATCGCCTCGGAAGTGGTGGAATTCTACCACGAGGTGGCCGAGCGCAAGGGAGTGAGACTCCCGGATTGAGGAGAGGTCAAGATGCTGGGAGAAGTGCTGAGGGAGAAGACCCGTGAACTTATGGCGAAGATCGGCAGGGGCCTCGGAGCCGCCGGCATCACCCCCCATTCCCCCCCCCCCG
>DAOUBN010000112.1:0-4627 GCA_034432815.1 Anaerolineae bacterium
CCTTCAACATGATTCCTCTCCACGATTATTCCACCGGGAGAAAAGAGCCAGCACTTTGCCCGCTGCGCCGCTGGCCTGGGCTACGGTCTCAGGGATGTCCTTTGGCCCTACGCCTGCCCCGGCCAGGAATATCCCGGGGCGATCGCTCTCCAGAGGGGCCAGGTTCCCATCGGCCTCCACCAGGAAGCCGTGCTGGTCCACCTTTATCCCGAGCTTTTCGGCCAGAGACCTGGTGGTGGGACGCGGGACCATGGCCACAGCCAGCACCACCAGGTCCGCCGCCACCTCCACCTGCTTTCCGGAGAGGGTGTCCGCCCCCCGCACTATGACTTTGCCGTTATCCCGGTAAATGCGAGCCACTTTGCCCCGGATGTAGAGGACGCGGTCCTCCATCACCGCCCGCTGGATGAACTCTTCGTAGCCCTTCCCGGCCGAGCGTATGTCAATGTAAAAGATGATGGCCTGGCCGTCGTGGACCCGGTGCTTGTAGAGCATGGCGTGCTTGGCAGTATACATGCAACAGATCTTAGAGCAATAGGGCATGTGGCGTTCGGGGTCCCGGGAGCCAGCGCACTGGACGAAAACCACCACCTTGGGCTCCTTCCCATCGGAGGGGCGGACGATCTTACCCCCCGTGGGGCCTGAGGCCGAAAGGAGCCTCTCAAAGGCCAGAGAGTCTATGACATCAGGGATGGCCCCGCCGCCGTATTCCCCGAGTTCGGTGAGGGGGAGCAGCTCATAGCCGGTGGCTACTATTATCGCTCCCACCTCCTCTTCAAAGGTTTTCCCTTCCTGATTGTAGTCAATGGCGCCGACGGGGCAGAAGCGCTCGCATACCCGGCACTTGCCCTGGGTGAAGTAGAGGCAGTTTTCGGCATCTATGACGGGTTTGTTCGGAACGGCCTGGGGGGAAAGGGTGTAAATGGCTTTGCGTTTGCCTATCCCCCTCTCAAAATCGGTGGAAATAACCCTCTTAGGGCACTTCTCCTGACACACCCCACAGCCAGTGCAGAGATCCCAGTTTACATAAGCAGGGTAACGGTGGATCCGCACCCTGAAGTGGCCGAGCTCGCCTTCAACGGATTCCACTTCGGAATAGGTGTAGAGTTTGATTCTGGGGTGACGGCCCACTTCCACCGTGCGGGGGGTGAGAATGCACTGGGAGCAGTCCAAGGTGGGGAAGGTTTCTGAGAGCTGGAGCATGTGCCCACCGATGGAGGGGAGCCTCTCCACCAGGACCACTTCGTAGCCGGCATTGGCGATATCAAGGGCCGATTGTATCCCGGCAATCCCAGCCCCTATTACGAGAGCTCGCTTAATGGGCATGGTCCCACTTCTCCCCGTTCTGGCCTGCGGCCGTTTCTCGCAGCGGGAGTCTTACGGGCTCCATAAAGCATGCGGGCGAACCCTGTCCGCAGCTCTCGCACTCAAACTGAATGGTGGTGTGTTCAATGCCGAACCTGCTGGAAAGGGCTTGCTTGAGGTCTTCCATGATTCTCTGAGCCTGGCTTATAGCCTGGTCGGCCAGGACCACGTGGGCGCTAAGGGCTACAAAGCCAGGGCTTATGGTCCACACATGCAGATCGTGCACCCCCTGCACTCCCTGAACCTGGAGCATGGCTTCTGCCACCTGGGAAGCCTTTATCCCTGGGGGCACTCCTTCTATCAGGATGGGCACCGTTTCCCGCAACAACCTGCCCGAACTTATAAGGATAATAAGCACGATGAAGGCGCTGATCAGGGGGTCCACCCAGAACCAGCCGGTCAGGAAGATGGTTGCGCCGGCGATTATCACCCCGATTGACGAGAGGGTATCGCCAAGGACGTGGAGGAAAGCGCTGCGCACGTTCAGGTCATGGTGGTCGTGGCGGCGGAGGATAAAGGCGACAACAAGGTTCAATGCCAGACCAGTGAGAGCCACGATCAGCATGGGGCCTGCCAGGATGGTCTGGGGGTTGATGAATCTCTCCCAGGCCTCCCGCAGGATGCCAAATGCCACCAGGATCAGAGTAGCTCCGTTGATGAGGGCGGCCAGCACTTGAACCCGGTGGAAGCCGTAGGTGTAGCGGTCATCCGGGGGCAGGGAAGCCATGCGCAGGGCGAAATAGCTGAGCGCCAGGGCCAGGAGGTCAAGGAACACATGAGCGGCATCAGAGAGGAGGGCCAGGCTTCTGGTCCACAGTCCCCCTGCGACTTCGGCGGCCAGGATCAGGCCGGTGAGGAAGAGAGCCCAGGAGAGGCGCTTCCCTGCGTGGTTCATCCTATCAACTCCTTCGCCCTCAGCAGTGGCCTCGGGTCAACGTAGTGCTTATCAAGCTCATAATTGGCCGGATCAAGGCCCAGGGCTATGGCCATAAGCTGGGTGAAGTAGAGAATGGGCAGGGGCTTGAAGCCTCCTTTCTTTACGACCAGTTCTTTCTGCCATCTATCCAGGTTGAACTGGCAGAGGGGGCAGTTGGTGGCGATGGCCTCGGCTCCAGCGCGGTAAGCGGACGAAATGATCCGGTAGCTCATTTCCATTGCCACTTCTGGCTTTATGGCGACCAGGTAATTCCCGCAGCATTCCCCTTTCCCTCCCCAGAGGACCGGTTCAGCCCCCAGGAAGGCCATGAGGTCGTCAAGGGCGCGGGGGTTTTCGGGGTCATCGTAAGCCACTTCGGCCGGGGGCCGCAGGACCATGCACCCGTAATAGCAGGCCACTTTCAGGCCTGCAAGGGGCTTTTTGACCTCGCCTTTAACCCTTTCAAAGCCCACTTCATCTCTGATTATCTGAAGGACATCCAGCACTTCCACCTGGCCCTGGTAATCGGCTTCAATAAAGTAATTGAGTCTCTCCCTCTTTTCCCGATCCAGGCGGAGGACCCGGTTTGTCCGCTTGAGGACGTTGTAGCAGGTGGTGCAGGCAGTGGCGAGTTTCCCTCCGTGGTTTGAGGCAGCCACCAGGATTCGGGCTGGCCCGGCCAGGTCCAGGAGGTTGTCAACCAGGAGCGGGAAGGAGGCTCCGCAGCAGTTCCAGTCCGGAAGTTCCTCCAGTTCAACTCCCAGGGCGGCCATGGATTCCCGGACCGAGCGGTCAAATCCCTTCCCTTTGGTGCTGAGGGTGCATCCGGGGAAATAGCTGACCTTCACGAGGCCTCCTTCATTTGCGCAGTTTGTATCCCCAGTATATGGTGGGCCTGTCGGCTTTGCTTTCCGGAAGCCAGCCCCAGAAAGGTTCGGCTTTCTCCACCTTCCAGGGCTTCGCCAGCTCTTCCAGTTCGGCGTTGGTCTTCAAATAGAGCCTGTTGCCTGTGAGGGCGTAAACATAAGAGACTACCCGGTAGCGCCGCCACAGGTTAGGGTTCTGCTTTATGGTGGCCAGGTCAGGGTTGGTTATTATAAGGGCGGAGCCGTCCCCGGCCCAATTGTAAATTTTGCCGAAAAGCTCATGGAGTTCAACCGGGGTCAGGAAACCGTGGAAGCCCACCATGATTATGCCCACCAAGGGCTTCGGGCCGAAGAAATCAAGGCAAGCCGGCAAAATGTCTTCATCCCAGCGTTTGAGGTCCCCGAGGACATAGCGGGCGTTGGGAAAACCCTGCAGGAGCTTTGCCCCTTCCCTGACCACGTGAGGGTCCTTGTCTACGTAGAGGACCTTACATTCTTTCCCCACGATCTGGTGGGTGTGGCCAGCTGTCGGGATACCTGCGCCGGCCACAAAGTAGTTCTTGAACCCCTCTTTATAGAGCTCAAGGGTTGCAGCCCGGCCGAAAAGCCACCTTTCCACGATTGCCTGGCGGTATGGTCCTACCTGGCGCAGGATTCTGTAGATGAGCTTCTCAAGAAGGGTGAGCTTGTCTTCCCTTTCGGTGATGATGGCGGCCATTACCATGCCTGTCCTGTATATGGGCATTGGTGCGATCTCCTACAGGGTGTATTTCCTGAAGCCGGCGATTATCGCCTGCTGGGGGAAGGATTCCAGTTCCTCTGAGGGGATCTGGTTGTGCTTGAGCAGTTCCCCGTCCCTTTCCATTGCCAGTTCCCTCAGGGCTTCCATGATCCTTGAGAGGTCCACTCCTTTGGGGCAGCGGGCGTAGCAAGCCTGGCAGGCTGCGCAGAACCAGATAGTAGCCGATTTAAGCACTTCTTCCACCTGGCCGAGTTGCAGGAGGCGTATAACCTGGCTCGGGAGGAGGTCCATGGCGAAGGCGGCGGGGCATCCTGCGGAGCATTCTCCGCACTGATAACAGGCCAGGAGATCCTGTCCGCTCAATTCTTCCACTCTCCTGGCCAGGGGGCTTAAGAGGAATTTCTCCAGTGAGATTATCGTTCCCATCCCTTTCACCTCAAGGGTTCTTTCCTGCCGGTGCGCTATCAAATATTACCTCAGCCCGGATTTTTTGTCAACGCTATCCGATTTAAGTTTCCGGGCTTTTCAATATAAACAGGTGATGAAAGCCCATGCCGGAGGGGCCTGGGGGATGTGTCCCTGAAGGGGGGTGCGAGGGGCAAGGCTCCCATGCCAGGGGGACACCCCCTGGCCTTTTCTTCTTTTTTCCCACCCCCGTTTCCTGCGGCTCAGCCGGGCTTCAGGGGCCCCCTCGTAGGCGGTTTTCAAGAGGTGCCACCTTGCCCCGGTTTTTCCCCA
>DAOUBN010000113.1:0-4622 GCA_034432815.1 Anaerolineae bacterium
TCATCCCGCCGCGAGGCCCTTGAAGCCGATTTCAACGCCCGCCGTCAGGACCTCTTCAACGCCCTGAGCCGCAAAGCCCGGGAGCAGGGCTTCATACTCCAGTCCTCCCCCGCAGGGCTCTTCATAATCCCCACAAAAGATGGCCAGCCCCTCAGCCAGGAGGCCTTTGAAAGCCTTCCCGAAGAGGAGAAAGCCGAAATCATCCAGAAGAGAAGCGCCGTGGAGGCCGAACTGAGGGAGGCCTTCCGGGAAATCCGGCGCATGGAGAGGGAATTCCAGAGCCGCCTCAAGGAACTGGACAGATCCGTGGTGGAAAACGTCATCAGCCGCCACATAGAAGAACTGCTTGAGGCCTATCAGGATTACCCGGGCGTGAAAGAATACCTGGAGGAAGTACGGAGCGACATCCACGAAAACCTTGACCAGTTCCGCCAGCCGGAGGAGAAAATCCCGCCCGAAGTCAGGGAAAGGCTCTGGCGCCGCTACGAGGTCAACGTGCTGGTGGACAACAGCGAATTGAAAGGCGCTCCGGTGGTGATGGAGCTCAATCCTACCTACACCAACCTCGTGGGGCGAATTGAAAAGGAGGCCCTTTTCGGAGCCCTGATAACCGATTTCACCCTGATAAAGGCGGGAGCCCTCCACAGGGCCAACGGCGGCTACCTGGTGATCCAGGCCGAGGACCTCCTCCGGAACCCCTTCGCCTGGGAAGGACTCAAGCTTGCCCTGGCCAACGGCAAAATCATCATTGAGGAAGTCGGGGAGAAATTCGGCTTCATGACAACCCGGGGCCTTCAGCCTGAGCCCATCCCCCTGGACGTGAAAGTGGTCCTCATCGGCACGCCTTACCTTTATTACCTGCTCTACAACCTGGACGAGCAATTCAAGGAGCTCTTCAAGGTCAAGGCCGATTTTGATACCCAGATGGACCGCAACGGCGAGAACATCCGGGCTTACTGCTCCTTCATCTGCGGGGTGGTCCAGAAGGAGAACCTCCTGCCCTTTGACGCATCGGGCATGGCCAAGGTTGTGGAGTTTGGCTCAAGGCTGGCCGGGGACCAGGAGAAGCTCTCCACCCGCTTCGCCGAAATAGCCGATATAATCCGCGAGGCCAGCTTCTGGGCCGAGAAAGAGGGCTCTCCCTCCGTCAGGGCCGAACACGTCCAGAAGGCCTTGGATGAAAGGGTGTATCGCTCCAACCTCATCCAGAAGCGGATCCAGGAGATGATTGAAAAGGGCCTCATCCTGATCGACACCGATGGGGAGAAAGTCGGGCAGGTGAACGGCCTTTCGGTGGTGAACCTGGGGGACTTCGCCTTCGGGAGGCCCACCCGGATAACGGCCTCCATCGGGGTCGGGAAAGAGGGGATTGTGGACATTGAGAGGGAGACCAAGTTGGGAGGACCCATCCACACCAAGGGGGTCCTGATCCTGACCGGTTATCTCATCAACAAGTATGCCCAGGATAAGCCCCTCACCCTGGCAGCCAGGCTCGTCTTTGAGCAGAGCTACGAAGGGGTTGAAGGGGACAGCGCCTCCGCTGCCGAGGTCTTCGCCCTCCTCTCAGCTCTCTCGGGCCTGCCCATCAAGCAAGGGATAGCTGTCACCGGTTCCCTCAACCAGAAAGGACAGATCCAGGCCATAGGCGGGGTCAATGAGAAAATTGAGGGCTTCTTTGAAGTGTGCAAGGCGAAAGGGCTGAACGGCCAGCAGGGGGTTATAATCCCCAGAGCCAATGTCCGCAACCTCATGCTCAAGGAAGAGGTGGTGGAAGCCGTCAGGGAGGGCAAATTCCACATCTGGGCCATTGACACCGTGGACGAAGGGATTGAGATCCTCACCGGGGTCAAGGCCGGGGAAAGGCGAGAGGACGGCACCTTTGAGGAGAACACCGTGAATTACCTGGTGGATAAAAAACTCAGGGAACTCTCCAAAAGCCTTGAGGCCAAAGAGGAAAAGGAGGAGAAATGAAGCGAGCCCTGACCATCGCCGGTTCTGATTCCGGCGGAGGAGCCGGCATCCAGGCCGACCTCAAAACCTTTTCCGCCCTTGGGGTCTACGGGATGAGCGTCCTCACGGCCCTCACCGCTCAGAACACCCTCGGGGTCCAGGCCGTCTTTGAGCTCCCCCCATCCTTCGTGGCTCAGCAGATTGATTCGGTGGTGACCGACATCGGGGTTGATGCGGTGAAAACGGGAATGCTGGCCAACTCTGAGATAATCCACGTGGTGGCCGAGAAGGTCAGGGAATACCGCCTGCCCAACCTGGTGGTGGACCCGGTTATGAGGGCCAAAAGCGGAGATCCCCTCCTGAGGCCGGAAGCCCAGGAGGCTCTGATCAAGGAATTGCTGCCCCTGGCTAAAGTGGTAACTCCCAACCTTCCGGAGGCCGAAGCGCTGGTGGGGTTTCCCGTGAGGACTCTGGAGGACATGCGCCGGGCCGCCGTGGCCATCCACGAGATGGGGCCGGAGTGGGTGGTGGTTAAGGGGGGCCATCTTGAGGGGGATGTGAGCATTGACATCCTCTACAATGGCCGGGACTGGTGGGAATTCACCGCCCCTCACATTAACACCCGCAACACCCACGGGACCGGGTGCACTTTCGCTTCAGCCATTGCGGCCTGGCTCGCCCGCGGCGCCGAGGTCCCGGAGGCCGTCAGGCTGGCTAAGGAGTATCTGACGGAGGCGCTCAAAGCCGGGGCAAAGCTCAACATAGGCAGGGGGCACGGCCCCGTTCACCACTTCATCCTCCTCTACCGGAAGATGGGCTGGGAGGAGTAGCTCACCTCGCCCAGCGGGGGCTGAAGCTGTTGCCGTCGCCGGTGAGCTGGAAGGATTGCCTTTTCTCCACCTCCACCAGGTATAGGTTGCCCCCGTAACTTACCACGAACTGCGGGCTGTAAGGGGACCAGGCAACCTGGGAAGGGTCCTGGAGGCCAGGCTCCAGAGGGGGAGGGAACACAACCCGGCGGTTTGAGCCATCGCGATCGGCAAGGTAGAGCTTGTAGAGGGAGGTCCTGGAGTAAAAGGGCTCGTTGGCCTGGCCGTAGAGGATGAAATCGCCACCGGGATACTGGGGCGACCAGTGGGGATGGGACCACATCCCGGTGTTCTCGGCCCAGCGCAACTTCAGGCTTCCGTCCACCCTTAAAACCCACACTTCAAAGAGAGGGCTTTCCTGGGGCGATTCTCCGCTCACCGGCGGACCATGGATCACTGTGGCGATGAACTGGCCATCGGGGGAAGGGGAGAGGGGGGGAACCCAGACCCATTCTGCGTAAGTGTAGTAAGGGGCGAAGGAGAGGAGCGCGGTCATCTCCCCCGTTTCGCCATCCACCAGGCCGATGCCTCCCGCCGTGGCCCAGGCGAACCTTTTTCCGCCCGGAAGCCAGCGGAAGTTCACCCCCCACCATCCGTAGGGGACATTCTCCCAGGCTGTTATCACCGGAGAAACTTTGAGGGACTCAAAGGGTCGCCAGGTGGCGATCCACAGGTCGTTGTGGGCCTTCCAGCCCGGCGAGCCGGCGGTTTTCTCCCCCGTTGAGTAAGCGAAGCGGTAGAGCCCTTCTTCGCCGGTCCCTGGCTCCCATTCGGCGTAGAGGATCCCTTCAAGCCCCAGAGGCCTTGGCTCCTCGCCGGCGATGGTGGCGGTGACGACCCAGAGGGAATTCAACTTCTCGCCCTCTTCCCGCCTGGTGAAAAGCAGGTATTTGCCGTCGGGTGAAAGCTCAAAGACTTTCCCGTCCAGATCGCCCCAGGTGGTGATGGGACGGCGGGCATTGCTTGAGAGCTTCATGAGCCAGGCATTCCCCCCGGAAAGGTAGGCAATAGTCCCGCTTATGGGCACCGAGGAGAGGAATTTCTCCACCCCGACCACGATTATCTCATCCTGAGCGGGGGTTATAACCCTTGTGGAGACCAGGTCCCTCCCCTTTTCCACCCCGTCTTCAACCGTCACTTTGTAGACGATCTCCTCCTCTCCGTTTACCCCTGGCTGCACAAGTTTCCTTTCGCCTGGGGGGAGAGCTTCGCTCCGGATGGTCCGCGATTCAAAGGGTATTGGGCGGCGGATGCTTTCCAGCCTGTATTCAACCCTTACCACCCTGATGTGCATCCCCGGAGCGACCTCAACCCACAGGTCTGGCTCAACCCTGTCGTAAGGGCCGAGTTTCACCCCCGCCTCGGCCAGGACTTCCCTGACCGTTGAAGCTCTGGTTGAGAAGGAGTATAGCTTGCCGTCCACTTCCAGAGTGACGGGGGTCTGGGCCGGCGAAGCGCAGGCCCATGTCAGGAGGAAAAGGATTATTGCCAGCAGGGCTTTCTTCCCCAATTTTCCCTCCCCCACCCTTATACCACACCTGAGCCTCTGCCGCCAACTTGCGGGCCCAGCCTTTTGACCCTGATAGGGCATCCCCCCGCTCTTTCTCTTTTTCCCACCCCCGTTCCCTGCGGCTGAGCCCGGCTTCAGGGTCCCACTCGTGGGCGGGTTTTTAAAGGTGCCATCTCGCCCCCAATTTCGTTTTTGTGGGGGGACCCCCCCCACTTCCCCCCGTCAGGGGGACTCCGTCCCCCTGCACCCCCTTCTTCCCCTGGGGGTGGAAGGGGCTTTGGCCTCTCCCGGGG
>DAOUBN010000114.1:0-14354 GCA_034432815.1 Anaerolineae bacterium
CTTGACTGGATGGAAAAAGCCATGATCACCGGGAAGCCGTTGTCCCTGAGCTTTTCCCCATCTCGCGCTCTTGTGGCTAAAAACGAGGCGAGGACGTTCAGCGGTATGCCCGCGCAGGCGAACAGGTCCCAGTCCTTCCTGCCTCCGTAATCAGGGTTCCAGGTCCAGGTGAAGAGGAGGTAAAAGGCCGAGGCAAGGGTCAGGAAAAGGATCCAGTTCCTCTCTTCCTTTAGCCCTTTCCAGAAGGCTTCCCTCCACAGGAGGGCCACAAGGAGGAGCCCAAAGGGGGCCACGAGCAATTGTTCGTTCAGGATGTCCAGCAGGTGCCCCCAGGAGAACATGGTGTAGTGCTCCCACTCCGTTTCGGTCCGGAAAAGGGGGACGAACCACCGCCTGTCGGCTCCGCCAGGGAAGTCCACCCCCAGGAGGGCTTCTATCCCGTGCCCGCCCGATTCCATGAGGGCCACGACCATTAGCGCTACCGCCAGCGGAACGGCCGCAAACTTGAGCCAGTATCGCAACGGCCGACCCCTGACCAGGACCAGAGCCGAGGGCCAGAGGGTTGTGGTGGAAGGGTGGAAGGCATTGGTCAGGGAAAGGGCGAGGATGGGCCAGAAGAGGCCCGATCGGCCCCTGAGGAAGCGAATTCCAAGCCACAGGTAGGCCAGTATACCGGTCGGTATCACGGTGTAGCTTTCAATGTATCCGAAGAAAAGCTGGATGTAGCCCCCGGCGGCGACGAAGGTCCAGATAAAGAGCTTTTCGCAGCGGCTACGACCCAGCTCTTCGGCCAGGCTCACCAGAAGCTGAAGGAAAATGACCCCCGAAAGCACGCTTATAACCCCGTAAACGGTGGGGACATCCCAGCCCCAGAGCCTGTTCGCCAGCTCCCAGGCTCTGGAGTGGATGAATACATCCAGAGGAGCCTGCCAGTTGTAGGTGAGGCGGAAGTCGGGATGGGGTATGGCTTCCACGAAGATCTTGGCATCGCCCCAGTTAAGGTGCCTTATGCGGAAGAGCCAGAGGAGGGGAGCACTGACTGCCGCCAGGGCAAGCCTCAGCAGGATTTTCCTGCCCTGGAAAAAGCCGGCGATGCGCCGGAAAACCGGCTCCGCTGCCCTCAGGAAGCCGCCGGTCAGCGGGGGTATGGTCAGCAGGAGGCAAAGAACACCAGCCACAAGCCCTGGAAGGGGATCGGGGTAGGCGAAGAAAGCCACGCCCCAGGCCCGCGAGGGGGGCAGAACTGGGGCCAGGAGGTGAAGGAGAATAAAGGCTGTGACTATAGCCCGAGCCATAACCGCCAGGAATTTTACCACAGACCTCGGCCGAGGCAAACCCCCGCACCCTAAATCGGCACAGGGCTTTTCAATGTTCTAACAAAGGGAGTGCAGGGGGGCTACGGGGGGTGTCCCCCCCAGAAAGGGGGTGGAGGGGGCAAAGCCCCCTCCCGGGGGGTCTGGGGGGTGTCCCCCCAGAGAAACCAACCAAAGGGGCGAGTAGCCCTCTCCTGCAACTTGCCCACGAGGGGGACCCTGAACCCCGGCGGACCCCAGGCAAACGAGGGCGGGAAAAAATCGGGGGGTGCAGGGGGCGGAGCCCCCATGCCAGGGGGTATGGGGGGCCCCGCCTTTTTACCTTTTTCCCACCCCCGTTTGCTCCGGCTAAGCCTTGCTTCAGACTCCCACTCGTGGGCGGGCCTAAGGGGAGGGCAACTCGCCCCCAGTTTTTTTATTTCGGGGGCACATCCCCCGAACCCCTGGGAGGGGGCAAGGCCCCCTCCACCCCCATCTTTTAACCCGCCCGCGAGGGGTCCCCTGAACCCTGGCAAACCCTCGGCCAACGAGGGTGGGGCACACCCCCCACGTCCCCTGTCTGCTGTTTTCCCATTCCACCCGGTCTGCGAGGGGGTTGAAAAGCATGAATCAAAAATGGACTTCGCCTGGCTCAAAAGCCTTGACCTTTGCCGGGTCGGGGTTTATAATAAACCCCCGCAAGGGGATCCCTTTCGGGGAGGATTCGGGATGATAGAGATCCGGATTCACGGACGCGGCGGGCAGGGAGCAGTGGTCGCCTCCGAAGTGCTGGTCACTGCCGCTTTCCTGGAAGGAAAGTTCGTCCAGTCTTTCCCCCTCTTCGGAGTGGAAAGGAGAGGAGCCCCCGTTATGGCCTTCGCCAGGATTTCGGAGAAACCCATCCGGGCCCGCTATTCAATCTACAACCCGGACCACATAATAGTGCTGGACCCCACCTTAATTGAGGCCGTGAATGTCACCGACGGCCTCAAGGAAGGGGGGTGGATTCTGGTAAATTCGCCGCACCCCCCTTCTTTTTTCCAGAACTTAGCTCATCGCTACAGAGTGGCTACAGTGGACGCCAACTCCATAGCCGTCGCTCACCGGCTGGGAACTTCCACTGCCCCCATCGTCAACACCGCCATCCTGGGGGCTTTCTCCAGGATTACCGGGATCATCGGCTTTGACTCTCTGGCCAAAGCCATAAAAGAAGTGGTGCCCTTCAAGCCTGAGGACAACGTCGCTGCGGCCAAAGACGCTTTTGACAAAGTGGTTTTCTGAAGGAGGCCACGATGGTGGAAAAAGCAAGGATAATAACTTTCCGCAACGTTGAAGAAGTTCCTCCCCTTGCCGTCTCCCTGGCCGACACCCTTTACAACAAAACCGGCGGATGGCGCTACCTGAGGCCTGTTTACGAGGACAAGAGGGCGCCGTGCGCCTTCAACTGCCCTTCCGGGGAAGACATCCCCGTCTACCTGGGCCTCATATCCCAGGGGAGGTTTCTGGAAGCCTGGGAAGTTATCCGCTTTGAGAACCCCTTCCCGGCCGTGACCGGGAGGGTCTGCCCGCACCCGTGCGAGAGGGAATGCAACCGCAACCACTACGGAGGAGCCATATCCATCCACCGCCTTGAGCGCTTCGTGGCGGACCTGGTGGAGACGGAGGGGAAATTCCCCAGACCCTCCGCCAGGCCTGATGGCCCCAGAGTAGCCGTGATAGGCTCGGGACCGGCAGGACTCTCCTGCGCCTACCACCTGGCCCGCAGGGGCTACAGGGTTACCGTCTTTGAAGCCCTGCCGGAACCCGGCGGCTTGATGCGCTACGGCATACCCGACTACCGCCTCCCCAAGGACGTTCTCATGCGGGAAATTTCCCTGATAGAATCCCTCGGGGTGGAAATACGCACCGGGATGAAGCTCGGGGGGAACCTATCCTGGGGCGCCCTGCGCGACTACGTCGCCGTTTTCCTGGCCGTTGGCTTTTCTAGGAACAGGCCTCTGGAGATCCCCGGCGAGAATGCCGAAGGGGTCATCCCGGCCCTGGAATTCCTCAAAACCCTGAACCTGGAGGGCCCCGGAGCCCTCAAATCCCTCTCGGGAAAGAAGGTAGCGGTGATCGGAGGAGGGAACTCGGCCATGGATGCGGCCCGCTCCGCCTTGCGCCTCGGAGCCGATGTCACCATATACTACCGCCGGACCAGGGAGGAGATGCCCGCCATCACTGCTGAAATAGAAGAGGCCGAGGATGAAGGGATACGGATGGAGTTCCTCACCGCTCCGGTGGAGATACTGACCGCTAACGGCAGGGTAACCGGGGCGCGCTTCATCAGGATGCGCCTCGGGGAGCCAGACGCTTCCGGAAGGCCGCGGCCGGTCCCCATCCAAGGCTCCGAATACACCGTTGAGCTGGATTACGTGATCCCCGCCGTGGGCCAGGAGGCCGACCTGAGCTTTCTGGACGGCATTGAGGAGCTCAGGGTGGAAAAGGGGCGAATAAAGGCCGACCTCTCCACTCTGGCCGCCCCCGGGATCTTCGCTGGCGGCGATATCGCCACCGGCTTCGGCACCGTCACCCATGCCATAGGGTCGGGTAAGAGGGCAGCTCTGGCCATAGACCGGTTCCTGAGGGGAGAAGCCCTCACCGGCTTCCCACCCCTGGAAAGGAACGTCTACGCCGTGGTCAGGCCTGTCTCCGAAACCATCGTGCGCTTTGAGGACCTGAACCTGGCCTACTACCGCTGGGAGGAGCCCCTTCCCCCGAAGCAGATCCCCCTGGAAAAGAGGCGCTCCTCCTTTGAAGAGGTTAACGCAGGCTTGACTGTGGAAGAGGCGGTTAGAGAAGCTAAAAGGTGCTTCGTCTGCGGGACCTGCGTTATGTGCGATAACTGCCTCGTCTTCTGTCCTGACCGGGCCATAAGCCGCAGGAACGAGGGGTTCGGCTACGAAATTGATTATGATTACTGCAAGGGCTGCGGCGTCTGCGTGAGCGAGTGCCCGCGCAACGCCCTGTCCCTCAAGGAGGAAACCACTTTCATCGGCGAGCCCTCGGGCCGGGAAGCATAAGGAGGGAAGGGCATGAAAAAGGTGATGACGGGAAACAGGGCCGTAGCCTACGGCGCCAAACTCTCAAGGGTGCAGGTTATAGCCGCTTACCCCATAACCCCTCAGACCACCATCATTGAATACCTGGCCGATTTCTGTGCCAGCGGGGAACTCAGGGCCGAATTCATCAAGGTGGAATCGGAGCACTCCGCCCTGGCCGCATGCGTAGGAGCATCGGCCACGGGGGCGAGGGCCTTCACCGCCACCTCGGGGCAGGGCCTCCTGCTCATGCACGAGATCATCCACTGGGCAGCAGGAGCGCGCCTCCCCATAGTCCTTGCCGCCGTCAACAGAGCTGTCGCCCCTGGCTGGAGCATATGGACCGAGCAGAACGACACCCTTTCCCAGCGGGACACGGGCTGGATGCAGTTCTACGTGGAAAGCAACCAGGAAGTTCTGGACACCGTAATCCAGGCCTACAAAGTGGCCGAAAGGGTCTCCCTGCCAGCCATGGTCGTGCTGGATGCCTTCGTCCTCTCCCATACCTCCGAGATAGTGGACATTCCGGATCAGGAGGCCGTGGACGAATACCTGCCTCCTTATCGCCCCCAGTATAAGCTTGATGTGGACGACCCCAGGGCCTTCGGAGGCCTTGTTTACCCGAGCGAGTGGACCGAACTCCGCTACAAGATCCAGCAGGCCCATCAGGAAGCGATTGAAGTCGCCCGGGAGGCCGACAGGGAATACGGCGAGCTCTTCGGCCGCTCCTATGGCCTCGTGGAGAAGTATCCCCAGGACGAAGCGGAGGTGGTCCTGGTCACCTCGGGCACGGTGACCAGCACAGCCAGGGATGTGATTGACGAATGGCGGGCTAAAGGCCGCAGGGTCAGCCTCCTCAAGGTCCGGCTCTTCAGGCCTTTCCCGGCCGAAGACATCCGAAGAGCCCTTGCGGGGGCGGAAAAGGTAGCGGTGATTGACCGCAACATTTCCTTCGGGCACGGCGGGATCTTCGCTCAGGAGATAAAATCGGCCCTCTACAGCTTTCCCGACCGGCCAGTCCTCTTCTCCTTCATCGCTGGCCTCGGCGGCCGGGACATAACCCCCGCCACCATAGAGGGCATCCTGAATTACACCTTCTCCCACGATCGCCCGGAGGAGGAGACAATCTGGTTTGACCTGAAGAGGTGAAGGAGGAAAGCCATGGAAGCTTACCCTCGTCCGAGGTTTGAGCCCAACTACAGGCTGGCCGAGGTGGAACTCCTCAAGCCCGGGCACGTGGCATGCCCGGGTTGCGGCGCTGCTCTGGCGATGCGCCTCGCCCTCAAAGCCCTGGGCAAGAACACCATAGTGGTGATCCCGGCCTGCTGCTGGTCAATAATAGCCGGGCCTTTCCCCTACTCATCCCTGGACGTCCCCCTCTACCACACGGCCTTTGAGACGGCGGGCTCCCTCTCGTCCGGGATTGCTGCGGCGCTCAAAGTCCTGGGGAGGGAGGACGTCACCGTCATGGCATGGGCCGGCGACGGCGGCACCTTTGACATCGGCCTTCAGGCCCTATCCGGCGCCGCCGAGCGCAACGAAAACTTCATCTATGTCTGCTACGACAACGAAGCCTACATGAACACCGGGATCCAGCGCTCCTCCGCCACCCCGTGGCTGGCCTGGACCACCACAACCCCGGCCGACAGGCCCAAAGAGGAGCCCAAGAAGGACATAGTTGCCATTATGGCCGCCCACCGCATACCCTACATCGCCACGGCCACCATCGGCTACCCCGACGACCTGGTGATGAAGTTCCAGAAGGCGAAGGAAATAAAGGGCACCAGGTTCATCCACCTCCTTTCTCCCTGCCCCCCCGGATGGCGGGCGGAATCCAGGGACTCCGTTAAACTCACCCGCCTTGCCGTCCAGAGCAAAGTCTTCCCCTTGCTGGAGGTGGAGCAAGGGACAAAGTGGCGCATAACCGTGTGGCCTGAGAAGTTCGTCCCGGTGAGGGAATACCTCAAACTTCAGGGACGCTTCCGCCACCTCACCGAGGAGCAGATAGAAATGATTCAGCGTAATGTGGACGAAGCCTGGGAGGACCTCCTCAAGCTTGTTGAAGAAAGCGGCGGGGAGAGCAAGCCGTGCGCGTAGGGAACGTTGAAATCTACATCGTTAGCGATGGGACATTCCGGATGGATGGGGGAGCCGTTTTCGGACTCGTCCCCAAAGTCCTCTGGGAGAAAATCATCACCCCCGATGAATTGAACCGGGTCCCCATGAGCCTCAACTGCCTCCTCATTATCTCCGAAGGCAAGCGGATCCTGGTGGACACCGGCATGGGCGACAAGCTCAGCCCGAAGGAGAGGGAGATCTTCAGCCTTTACGGGGAAAGGAGGCTTTTGAGAAGCCTGGAAGAGCTGGGTTTTTCCCCGGAAGACATTGACATCGTGATAAACACCCACCTCCATTCGGACCACTGCGGCGGCAACACCATGGCCGCGGATGGGGAAACGATCCCCACCTTCCCCAGGGCCGAATACTGGATCCAGAGGCTTGAGTGGGCCGATGCCGCCTTCCCCAACGAGCGCACCAGGGCCACCTACCTTGCCCCCAACTTCATCCCCCTCTGGGAGCGGGGGAAAGTGCGCCTCCTCTACGGCGACACCAGGGTCACTTCGGAAGTGCGCTGCATAGTGACCAGGGGGCACACCCGGGCCCACCAGAGCGTCCTCATAGAGAGCAGGGGGGAGAAAGCCCTCTACCTGGGCGACCTGGCCCCCTGGGCGATAAACATGGAGAGGCTGGCCTGGATACCAGCCTTTGATGTGGAACCCCTGGAGACCATAGAGACGAGGCGCAGGATCCAGCAGTGGGCAACGGAGGAAAAGGCCCTTCTTTTCTTTGAGCACGACCCCTTCTTCCCCGCCGGCCGCCTCGTGGAGGAGAATGGCCGCTATGTGGTAAAGCCGGTGGAATTGTGAGCCCGAAGGCGGAAGATGGAGCCCCGTGCGGTGATTTACATTGCCGATAGCCGGAACATGGCAGAGGTGGCCGATGAAAGCGTCCACCTGGTGGTAACTTCGCCCCCTTACTGGCACATAAAAGATTACGGTGTGGAAGGGCAAATAGGTTACGGCCAGACCCTCCACGAATACCTGCTGGACCTGAGCAGAGTCTGGCATGAATGCTGGCGGGTCCTGAAGCCGGGGCGACGGCTCTGCATAAACATCGGCGACCAGTTCGCCCGGGCTGTGATCTACGGCCGCTACAAGGTCATTCCCCTCCATGCTGAAATCATCGCTCAGTGCGAAACCATTGGCTTTGATTACATAGGGGCGATCATCTGGCGGAAGAAAACCACAATGCGCACGACAGGCGGGGCTGTTGTCATGGGCACTTTCCCCTACCCGCCAGGCGGAATTGTTGAGTTGGATTACGAGTTCATCCTGCTTTTCAAAAAGCCAGGGCAGGAAAAGGAGAGGGTTTCGCCTGCGGTTAAGGAAGCCTCCAGACTGAGCCGCGACGAATGGAAGGAGTTCTTCAGCGGTCACTGGGAGTTTGCAGGGGAAAGGCAGGTCATGCACGAGGCGATGTTCCCGGAGGAGTTGCCCCGGAGGCTCATCCGCATGTTCTCCTTCGCCGGAGAGACCGTCCTTGACCCCTTCCTGGGCAGCGGGACCACGGTCAGGGTTGCCCTGGAGCTGGGGCGAAATGCCATAGGCTACGAAATTCAACCCGAATTTGAGCCCATTATCCGGCAGAAAATCGGCATTCTGCCTGCGGCCATTGTCAAACGAGAAAGCGCTCTCCCGCCGGTTGAGCCGCCCCCCGGTTACGTCCCGCGGGTCAAAGATGCCAGACCCCTGGTTGACCCCAGGCTTCTTAAATTCGGGGAAGAAGCAAGCTACAGGGTTGCCGCCATCCTGGACGAGCGAACCCTGCGGATGGACAACGGCCTGGTGGTCCAATTGCTTGGCATCTCTATCCCGCCCGAGCGCCGCGATAAAACCATTGCTTACCTGCGTCAGTTCATCCTGGGAAAGAGGGTTTTCCTCCGTTTTGACCGGCCCCCGGAGGGGGATGGAGCGCCGGTTCCCGCTTACCTTTACCTGGCGAACCGCCTCTTCGTCAACCGCAGGATGATAGAAATGGGCCTGGCAGACGCCGACCGGACGGTTAAACACCGCTATTTTGAAAAATTTCTGGAGGCGGAGGCGAAACGAGTTGGCAAACAGGGAAGCTAAAGAATGGGTGCTTAACATTGCTTTCAATCGCTGCAGTTCAATCGCCCAAAATACGTGGGCAGGCTGGCAGAAGCGATCCGGGAATGTTCGCCAAAATCCTTGCAGGATTGGGAACGTTATTATCGCGACGAGGTGCCCAAGAAACACGTCCCCTCTGGCTGGGAAATGCTCGGAAAAGACATGGATGAGCACCTGGCGGAGATAGGCCGCCGGCTTTATGCCAAAATCAGCGAGCAATTGAAGGCAGAAATAGAGGCTATAAGCGAAGAAGATTGCATCGCTTACGTTCGGGATGTGGTTATCCGCCGCACTTATGAGGGTTACATAACGGAAAAGCGGACCGTTTACGAGCAACTGGAGCAGGCTCTTGGCGTGGAGCTTGAGCCCGCTCCAGACGAATGGGATCGCCGTTACAATGTGGACTTTTACATCCCGGTGGGCGATAAAGCCATCGGCATCCAGATCAAACCCATAACTTACAGCCAGACGCCGGAAATTCACAAATGGCGCGAATGGATGCGGAAATCCCACGAACGGTTTGAGAAAGAACGTGGAGGCAAAGTCTTCATAGTTTTCTCCGTTACGGAGAAAGGCGGCGTCAAACGAATCCTCAACGAGGGGGTAATGGACGAGATTCGGGAAGAATTGAAGCGCTTGCGTGAGGCCTGGAATAGCAGTAAACTTTAAAAGACCCTTTTCAAGGAGGAAAGCATGAAGCTCAGGGGGAAGCGCATAGCGATCCTGGCCGAAGATATCTACGAAGACCTGGAACTCTGGTATCCCCTCCTCCGGATGAAAGAGGAGGGGGCCGAAGTCAAGGTGATCGGCACTGGCTCCGCCAGCCAGTATACCGGAAAGCATGGCCTCCCGGTCCAGGTGGACCTTCCAGCAGACCAGGCCCGCGCCGATGATTTTGATGCGGTGATCGTCCCCGGAGGCTACGCTCCCGACCGGATGCGCCGCTACGAATCCGTCCTCAAGTTCGTGCGGGAGGCCTTTGAGAAGGGCAAGGTCGTGGCCTCCATCTGCCACGGCCCCTGGGTCCTCATCTCGGCCGGAATCCTGAAAGGGCGCACGGCCACCTGCTTCTTCGCCATAAAGGACGATGTAATAAACGCCGGCGCCAGTTACGTGGACCGGGAAGTGGTCCGGGACGGCAACCTCATCACCTCCAGGATGCCGGCAGACCTGCCAGCCTTTTGCCGGGAAATCATTCAGGCTCTGAGCGAGAAGTAAGGGTGGAGGGGAAGGATAAACCTCTGATCCTCTTAACCAACGATGATGGCTTCAATTCTCCTGGCCTGAGGGCCGCAGCCGAGGCCCTCGCAGACCTGGGAGAGCTTATTGTCGTGGCCCCGAAAGAGCAACAGACCGGGATGGGCCGTTCCCTCCCGCCCCAGCATGACGGCTCCCTCTACCGGGAGGAATTTGAGGTGGGAGGGCGGGCCATCCCTGCCTTCTCCCTCTCCGGCTCGCCCGCTCAGGCCGTCCTCCACGGAGCCCTTGAAATCTGCCCCCGCCTCCCGGACCTGGTGGTGGCCGGGGTTAACTACGGGGAGAACCTGGGGACAGTGATAACCCTTTCAGGCACGGTGGGGGCTGCCTTGGAAGCCGCTGGCCTGGGGATAAAAGCGCTGGCTGTCTCCCT
This sequence comes from Anaerolineae bacterium, assembly GCA_034432815.1. GTDB lineage: Bacteria > Chloroflexota > Anaerolineae > SpSt-600 > SpSt-600 > SpSt-600. Next base: position 10,211 of record DAOUBN010000114.1, read on the forward strand.
GGAGATGCCCAGAGAACTCCACACGAGCCTGTGCCCAAAAATTGACTTCACTGCCGCAATCCACTTCACCCGCCTCTTCGCCAGCCTGATGCTCAGGATGCCCCGCATCCAGGATGTTGATATCCTCAAGGTGGACATACCCCGGGGCGCGACCCCGGAGACCTCCTGGCGGGTCACCAGGCTCTCCCGCCAGCGCTACTTCTGGCCCAAACCCCGCCCCCGCCGTTCCCTGGAAGACAAAGCCCGCATGGACTACGAAGTCCGCTTTGACCCCGAAACCCTTGAGCCCGATTCGGATATATACGCCGTAGCCATTGATAAGGTCGTTTCCGTAACACCCCTGAGCCTGGACCTGACCTCCAGGATTTCCCTGGAGGAACTCCAGAGCATAATGTCCAGAATTCAGGAGGAAAAGTGAGCGACGCACTGCTCATAGCCAAACTCCTTTTCATCCTTGCGGCCATGCTCTTCCTCCTCTTCCGCCAGGTGGATGTCGGCCTCGTGATCTTTTCCGGGGCGCTGGCGATGGGGCTTCTATCCGGCAGGCCTTTTGCCGAATGGAGCAGGGCTTTCCTGAAGGAGATCACCTCACGCGGCACCCTGGAACTCCTGGCCGCTGTCCTCCTCATCACCACCATGGTGGAGCTCCTGAGAGAGGCAGGAAGCCTGGACAGGCTTGTGAAATCCCTTGGCATCCTCCTGCCCGATCGCCGGCTGAGCATCCCGATACCTCCGGCCATCCTCGGCCTCCTGCCGATGCCCGGGGGAGCATTGCTCTCGGCACCCATGGTGGCAGCGGCTACAAAGGATCTGCCCTTGTCCAATGAGGACAGGACTTACTTCAATTACTGGTTCCGCCACCTCTGGGAATACGTGGTCCCCCTCTTCCCGGCCGTCCTGATCGCATCATCAATAACGGGAATCCCGGTCAGGACCCTTCTCATAGCTCAGGCTCCCTTCACCCTTGGGGCGATGCTGGCTGGAGGCATAATCCTGGTGAGGCGCCTCCCCCATCGGCTCGCTCCGAACAGTTCAAGTGCAGAAAAAAGGATAGCCTGGAAAGATCTGGGCATCGCCCTCTGGCCCGTGGCCCTGGTCATAGCCGGGACGGCCGGCCTGGGGATAAACCTCCCGCTCCTCCTCGCCTTCACGATAGCTCTCATCGTGGTGGTGCACAGGCTCAGGCTGGAGAAAATAAAGAGGGCATTGAAAGGAGGCTTCTCTCCCCGGAACGTCCTCCTCATCCTGGGGATCATGGGGTTCAAGAGGATGGTGGAGATTTCCGGCGTAGCTCCGGCCGTTTACAGAACTCTCACAGCCTTCCACTGCCCTTCATACCTGATGGCTTTCCTGGTCCCCATGAGCGCCGGAATCCTGACCGGGGTTACGGGAGCGGCCATCGGCATAACCTTCCCCCTCCTCAGCCCCATCCTCATGGGAAGCGCTCCCCACCTGAATATGGTGGCCTTTGCTTTCGGGGCTTCCTTCATCGGGGTTCTCCTCTCCCCCTTCCACGTGTGCCTTGTCCTGACCAGGGAATATTTCCAGGCCAGGTGGGGACCGGTTTACCGCCTCCTCCTGCCCTCCACCGCCCTGATCACGCTGATAGCTTTTATGGTTTACATCCTTTTACCAAGGTGAGGATATGGAGAGAATCCTGAAGTTGGTGCAGAGGATACGCCAGATCCACGCCCTGGAGCACGCCACCATCCACATCCTGAGCTGGCGCTACCCCCACATCCGCCTTGTGGGCCGCACTACCGATTCCGGCTTCTACATCTACGGCAATGTGGACACCGAGGCGCTGGCCGCTGCAGTGAGCGAGGCTCTGGTCCGGCTGCAGAGAGGGGAGAAGGAACTGGCCCTTCACCCTCAGTGCGGGACCAACCTGGCCACCGCTGGAGTCCTGGCCGGGCTTTCGGCCTTCCTGGCCCTCGTGGGGAAGCCCCGCCGGCGCTGGACCCGCCTCCCCGAGGCCATAACCATGGCCACTTTGGCCCTGATCCTCTCCCAGCCCCTGGGCCTCCTGGTCCAGCGCTACATCACCACCTCCCCCAACGTGACCGATATCGCCATAAAAGAGATAAAGCGCTTTGACCGCGGGACCGTGAGGGTCCACAAGGTAGAGATATGCTCTACGTAATCCACGGGGAAGAGGAGTTCCTGAGAAGCCAGGCCATAAAGAAGCTCAGGGAGCGCCTCGGCTCCCCTCCCCTTTCGGACATGAACTTCACCCAGCTTGAGGGGAAGAAGCTCCAGCCTGAAGAGCTCAGGGAAGTTTGCCAGACCATGCCTTTCATGCTTCAGGCGAGGATGGTGCTGGTGAGGGGCCTCCTGAGCCGGGTGGAAAAAGGGAACCAGGAGCTCGCTCAGTTCCTGATGGATTTCCTCCCCCGCCTCCCGCCCACCACCATGCTGGTCCTGGAGGAGGATAAGACCGTTGGGGAAGAGCACCCTCTATACCCCCTCCTCAGCGAGCTGGAGAAGAGCGGCAAAGCCAAGCTGATCGGTTTTGAGAGAGTGAAAGGGGAGAAGCTCAGGCAGTGGATAAGGGAAAGGGCCAGGGAGAAAGGGGTGGAGATAACCTCAGAGGCGGCTGAGGAGCTGGCCTTCTTCGTGGGGGAAGACCTGCGGGTTCTGGACACAGAGCTGGACAAACTGGCCCTCTACGTGGACAGAGCCCGCCCCATCGTCCCGGACGATATCAGGGCAGTGGTGCCCTATGCCCGGGAGGCCAGCATTTTCTCCCTCACCGACGCCCTGGGGAGGAAAGATGCGGGAACGGCGCTGGAGGTCCTGCGCTCCCTCCTGGACCAGGGCGAGCCCATCCTGGGCATAATAGGGATGCTGGGCAAACACCTCCGGCTCTTAATCATGGTCAAGCTCCTCATGGCCAGGGGGTATTCTTCCCGCGAGATCGCCCAGAGGCTTGGAACTCTGCCCTTCGTGGTGGACAAGGCTATCCGCCAGAGCGGTAACTTCTCCCTGGAATACCTGAAGAAAGCATACGAGAGGCTGCTGGAGCTGGACTTGGCCCTCAAGACCGGCAGGGCTGAGGGACCTGTTTCCCTTGAACTGCTGGTTGCGGCCCTGACTTCTTCGGCAGAGTGAGGGAACTTCATGGCTTTCTGGGTTGGAACATCGGGCTGGGTTTACCCGCACTGGAAAGGGGTCTTCTACCCCCCGAACCTTCCGGCCAGGGAATGGCTCAACTTCTACTCCCGGCACTTCAGCACCGTTGAACTGAACAACAGCTTCTACCGTCTCCCGAGCGAGGAATCTTTCAGGAACTGGGGACAAGTTACCCCGCCGGACTTTCTCTTCAGTGTGAAGGCGAGCCGGTTCATAACCCACATCAAGAAGCTTAAGGTAACATCCAGACCAGTGGAAGTCTTCCTCGGGCGGGCCAGGCTCCTGGGGCCGAAGCTCGGCCCCATCCTCTTCCAGCTCCCTCCAGGCTGGGCGTGCAACCTTGAAAGGCTTGAAGCTTTCCTTGAGCTCCTGCCCGGCGATTTGACCTATACCTTTGAGTTCAGGGACGAGAGCTGGTTCAACCCTGAAGTTTACAGCCTGCTGGAGAAGAAGGGGATAGCCCTCTGCCTTATAAGCCTTCCGGGCTTCCAGTGCCCTGTGAGGGTTACGGCTCCCTTCGTCTACATCCGGATGCACGGAAGCGGCGCCGTTTACGGAGGGCTCTACGGGCCGGAAGAACTGAGCTATTGGGCCCGCCTGGCGAAGAACTTCCTCAGGGAGGGCCTTGACCTCTACGTTTACTTCAACAACGATGCTTTCGGCTTTGCGGTGAGGAACGCCGCCGAATTCGCTGAAATGCTTTCCAATTGAAAGCCCTGGCCTTTCAGGAGTATGATGGGCAGAGATGCTGTGGAGGTGTCCCCCAAAAATTGGGTGGTGCAGGGGGGCTACGGGGGGTGTCCCCCCTTTTCTTCTCTTTTTCCCGCCCCCGTTTGCTGCGGCTCAGCCTGGCTTCAGGCTCCCACTCGCGGGGGTGTTTCAGGGATTGCCAGCTCGCCCCCAATTTTACACCCCCTCACTTCCCCCCGTCAGGGGGACGGAGTCCCCTTGCACCCACTGGTTTTCTTCTTTCGCGGGGTGGAGGGGGCGAAGCCCCATCCCGGGGGGTCTG
>DAOUBN010000115.1:0-4954 GCA_034432815.1 Anaerolineae bacterium
AGCGCTTGAGCGGGAAGCCCCTCTTCCGTTTGGGGAAGAAGAAGCCGGGCCTGGACCGGAAGCCCGGGCAGAAGGGTGGCCGCCTTTAACCATTGAAGCGCCCGAGGAAATTGGGCCTGGACCGGAAGCAGGGGTAGAAGAATATCCCGAGGAAGAATTGCCCGACTGGCTCAGGGAGGCTGAGGAGTTCGTCCCGCCGGCCGAAGCTCCAGCGCCGGCGGAGTGGCTTAAGGAAGTGGAAATCCCCTGGCTTGAAGAGGAGGCGGTGGAGGTTCCGGTCCTGGCCGAACTGCCCCCCTGGCTTGAGGCGCTCAGGCCTGCGGAAGTGGCCCCCGAGGCACCGCCCGCCCCTGAGGAGGAGGCTGAAAGAGAAGGGCTGCTGAAAGGACTGAGGGGGGTGCTCAAACCTGCCCCGGCATTTGCGCCTCCGGACAGGCTGCTCCCGCGCCGGTGGAAGGCGGAAACAGGCCCGGGGAGGGAGGAAATCCAGAAGCTGGTGAAGCTCCTCCCGGCCGCGCCAGGGGTGAAGATAAGGGTCCCGGCGAAGGGAGCGCGGGCCAACAGGCTCATCTACCTCATCCTCTTCCTGGCTGTGCTCATCCCTCTGCTCCTGGGCTGGCCCACCATGCCTGCTGGCTCGCCCCCGACCCCGCCCGGAGTTGAGGCCCTTTTCCGGACGGTGGAAGCCCTGCCCGAAGGTTCACCTGTCCTGGTGGCCTTTGATTACGAGCCCTACATGGCCGGGGAGATGGAGCTTGCACTCTCCCCTGTTCTGGCGCACCTAAAAGAAAAGGGGTGCCGGCTCGCCCTGGTAAGCCTGAGGCCGACAGGGCCAGCCCTGGCCCAGGAGCTTGTGGAGAGGCTCGGCTACGCCTACAGGGAAGAGTTCGTCAACCTCGGTTATATCCCCGCCCTTGAGGCAGGCCTGAGAGCCCTGGGCACCTCATTGCCCGAACTGGTAAAATACGATTACCTCCTGGGCGAACCTCTTGAGTCCCTGCCGGCCCTCCAGGGGACGGCAGGCCTGACTGAGTGGAAATTGATGCTCCTCATAAGCTCCCAATCTTCAACCCTGGTGGGATGGATTGAACAGGTTGGCTCTATCCCGCAGGCTCAGGTGGCTGCGGTGGTGATCTCTGGCCTCAAACCTTACGCCGAGCCATACCTGGCTTCAGGGCAGTTGAAGGGCCTTCTGGGAGGCGCTTCCGATGCCGCTTTCTACGAAACCCTGAGGGGCAGGCCATCCCGATCGGCGGAGGTGGCGCCCGCTCAGGCCTTCGCCATCCTGGTCGCCCTGCTGGTGATCCTGGCCGGAAGCCTCATCCGTGGCGGAGGAGAGAGCCATGCTTAACCCCGATGTATTGGGCCAGTGGATAGCCTTCGCCCTCACCCTGATAGTGTTCAGTTACCTGATAAAGGACAACTTCCTCTACCGGCTGGCCGTCCACATCCTGATAGGGATGGCCGCAGGCTACGCTTTCCTGGTAATCTACAAAGCCGTCATTGAAAAAATGCTCCTTTTCCCCCTGATGGAGGACCCCCAGGGCAATGCGGGTCTGCTTATCCCCCTTGCCCTTGGCTTCCTCCTGCTGGCTAAGCTCCTGCCCCGGGCCGGCTGGGTCGGTAATATCTCCCTGGCTTTCCTCTTCGGGGTTGGCGCGGCCCTGGCCGCAGGGGGAGCGATAGCCGGAACCCTCTGGCCCCAGGTCCGCGCTTCGGTGCTCTCCGTCAATCCCCTGCACACAGGGGCTACTGGAGCCATCAATAACTTCATAATCTTCGCCGGGACCGTGAGCGCCCTCTTTTACTTCTATTTCACCGGAACCCGCCGGAGGAGGGCTCTGAGGGCCTGGGCTTCGGTGGGCAGGGCTTTCATAATGGTGGCGCTGGGAGCCCTTTTCGCCACTGGCCTCGTGACTTTTCTCACCCTCCTCATCTCGCGGGTCAAGTTCCTGCTGGAGGCGGTGGGGTGGTAGAGAGGGGAGGCGCTGGCTCAATCCTGACAGTGGACTGGGGGAGTGTCCGGACCAGGGCCTTCCTGCTGGACAGGGCTGACGGAAATTACCGGCTTGTGGCCGCAGGATGGGCTCCCACCTTCGGCCGCGCTTTTGAGCGAGATCCCCTCAGGGGCCTGCAGGAGGCGATCTCCGGGGTGGAGAAGGCCACTGGCCGGCGCCTCCTGAGCCCGGAAGGCATGCCCCTCCTTCCGGAGAGGGAACTGGAGGGGGTTGACTTCTTCACCGCTTCCGTGAGCTTCCCTCCGCCCCTTAAAGTTATGCTCATGGGGCTTTCGGACATAAGCCTTGAGGCCGCTCGCAGGGCCATAAGCTGCTATTATGCCCGTGAAGCTGGTTCCTTCTCCTTCCTGGCCGAAGAAAGCCGGAGCGCCAGAATTGAAAGGCTCCTCCGCACCATCACCGATAACATGCCCGACCTCATCCTGATGACCGGCGGGGCCGAAGGAAGCAACCCGGATCCTCTGGTTGAGATGGCCCGGATGCTCGCCCTGGTTTATCCCCTTTACCCTGGCCTCTCCAGACCCCCGGTCATATTTGCGGGAAACAGTGCAGCCCGCAGTTCTGTGGAAGAACTGCTCAGCCCCATAACCCAGCTCCGCTTCGCCGACAACATCCTGCCATCCCTTGAGGAGCAACTCGCAGGCCCCCTGTTCAGGGAACTGGAAGAGCTATACCGGCAGCTGAGGCTTTCGGAAATCTACGAACTGAGCTACATCCGCTCCACCCTATCGGCCCCCCTATCCCCTTCTATCTCTGCCTTCACCCTCATGGTTCGCTACCTCTGTTCCCTCTATGGCCTTGAGAGGGGCGTCCTGGGGGTGGACGCAGGCGGAGCTTACACAGTGATAGTCGGCGCCACCCCGGACAATTTCTTCACTGCGGTCCGGAGCGATGGGAGCTTCAACCGGGCAGAATTCCTCCTTCGGGACCCGGGGAGAGTTATCCGCTGGCTCCCCTATGAAGCCGAACCGGAGAAGGTGGCCGAGGCGATCTTGGAGAAATCCATCCGCCCCGAAACCATCCCCCTGACGAAAGAGGAGCTCGCGCTGGAAGGAGCCATCCTGAGGGAAGTCCTGCGGGAAGCTTTCCTGGCCTCCCAGGAGCCCCTCAGAGCCCTCTTCGGCCCCGAGATCTCGGTGGACATGGTGGTCCTGACGGGGGGAGCGCTGGGCTCAATCCCGGTAACGGGCTGGGCGATCCTGGCGGCGGTGGACGCCTTTCAGCTCTCAGGAGTGACCATGCTTGCGGTGGACAGGCTTGGCCTCTTCTCTCCGCTGGGTTCCCTCGCCTACCTCCACCCCCAGGCGGTCCTTGAGGTCCTGGAGCGCGATGCCCTCATGCCTGCCGGAACCCTGATCGCTCCCCTGGGCTCGGCTCCGGAAGGGACCACAGCCATGAGGGCCGGCATATCTTTTGACGATGGAAGATACCTGGAGGCGGAGGTAAAGGCCGGGGAGATAGAAGTCATACCCCTCGCCCCAGGCCGCAAGGCGTCCCTGAAGATCTCCCTATCCAGAGGCCTTAGCCTGGGTCCGGCCCACAAGGGGGGAACGGTGGAAGTCAGGGGCGGACTTACAGGCATAATCCTGGACCTGAGAGGGAGGCCCCTCAGGCTTCCCGCCAGGCGGGAGAAAATCCAGAAGTGGCTCTGGGGGATGGAGACATGAACTTCGTCAGGTCCGTCCGCATAACCCCTTTCTCCCTCATTCAGGTGGAGAGGCGCTTGCCGGTCCCCGGCGATGTGCTGGTCCGGCCCGGGGAAACCGTTGAGCCTTCCCAGACCATAGCCGTGGCCGAAATCCGGGGCTGGGTCTGCCTTGATGTGGCCAGGGAACTCGGAGTGAGGGAAGGGGAACTGGATCGCTTCCTCAGGAAAAAGCCGGGGGAAAAAGTTGAGGCTGGGGAGGAGCTGGCCTCCCGCAAAGGCATCCTCCCTTTCACCTTCATAAGCTACGCCTCGCCCGTATCGGGCCGGGTGGCCGCCACCGGCATGGGGATGGTGATCCTGGAGACGGTTTCGGCTACCCTGGAACTCAAGGCCGGCCTCAAGGGCGTGGTCAGCCAGATCATCCCCTATTACGGCGCAGTTGTGGAAAGCAGAGGCACTCTGATAGAAGGAGTCTGGTGCAACGGGAAAGAAAGGGCGGGTATCCTGAAGATCCTGGGAGACAGAGGAGCTACCTTCTCCCCCGCCAGCGTCCAGGCCTCAGCCAGGGGTTTCATCCTGGTGTGCGGGACGATCCAGGACGGAGCTGCTCTTTCCAGGGCTGCTGAGGTCCAGGTGGGCGGGATAATAGCCGGGAGCATGAGAGCCACCCTGAGGGATAGGGCCCTGGCCATGCCTTACCCCATCATCGTCACAGAAGGGTTCGGGGAGATCCCCATGAGCACTCCAGCTTTTGAACTCCTCCACAGCTCCGAAGGCTACGAAGCAGCCCTCATCGCCTCGCCCCCCTCCATTGTGATCTCCGTCCCGGAGGAAATCCTGGCTCCTTCCCGCAGGATGGGGAAAGAAGAGGCTGGCCTCAAAGTCAGAGTGGTCCGGGGACCCCACAGGGGCCTCTTCGGTGAAGTGCTTGAGGCAGGACGGCGCGAGATAGCTCTGGAAAGCGGCTACATTGTCCCTTCAGCCCTGGTCCGCCTGGAGAACGGCGTGGAGGTTGAACTGCCCGTGGTTAACCTTGAAGCGATTGAATAACCGAAGGAGGAGGAAATGTCCGCAAGACTGCCCAAAATTTCCCTGGGTCAGGGGCGCGACAGGCTCTTCAACCTGCTGGCCATAGCCCTGGTTTTAATCCTGATAGCCGGGCTGTGCCTCCTCGGATACTTTGCTCTGTTCCTGAGGCCCGGAAGGCAGGCCGCGCCAGCCCCGGCCACCCCAACCCCTCTTCTGGCCAGGCTGACCCCGGTGGCCACCTGGACCTTCACCCCAACAC
>DAOUBN010000116.1:0-3300 GCA_034432815.1 Anaerolineae bacterium
AGGTCCAGGGCCGGTGCCTGGAAGAGGTGCGGAAATCGGCCGGGAAACTGGTCATAGCCGATTTCGCCCCGCGGAATGTGGAAAGGCTCAGGATTTTCCTGGAAATCGCCCGCGAGACCAGCCGACACCTGGTTATCCTGCCCAAAGACGCTTACCTCCTTTCAGCCATGCGCCTGGCAGATCCGGAAGCCATCCCCGACATAAATTCTGAGCCATGCCTTCTGATATACGATGACCCCAAAGGAAGCAGGAACTACTGGGAAGAGCTCACGCGTGAGGCCTGCGGGGGCAAGCTGGTAGGTCCCGGCGATATCTGGAAGCAACCCGGAGATTACATCCTGGCCTTCAGCCTGTGGGACATGGCGGATCTTCTGGACCTGGAGTATTTCCTGGGCCAGGGCATGGCAGGGGGAGCATACATTTACTCCAACAGCAAAGCCTACGATGAAGAGCAGAAGGTGGATCTGGAGCGGCTGTGGAACTGGATTGAGCACTTCGGGATGAGGCCGGTGGGGCTATCGGGGCCGTCGGGGAAAGTGGATGTGGAAGAAGGCTACCATGCCTCCGGCCATGCGAGCGGGCCGGAGTTGATCCGCTTCGTGAAAGAAGTCCGGCCACGCGTGCTCATCCCCATCCACACGGAGCAACCGGAGCGCTGGGAAGAGGAGCTCAAAGGCACGGACATCAGGGTGGTGATACCTTCCTGCGCCAGGCCCATACGCCTCTAAACCGCCAGGAGCCAGAGGCCCATCAGGGCTGAAAGGGCCAGGAATTCCGCCCCCAGACTTTTCCTCTGCCATCCCCCTGCCACGAGAGCACAGCTCAGCAGGGCAGGAACAGCCCACAACCCCGGCTGAAGGAAATCCCCTCCGTGGAGGAATTCCTCCCACATCCACGCCGCAAACCCGGCAGCTAGGAAAGCGCAGGCAAGGGCAAACCACCTGGCATCCTCAGGCTCTTCCCTCCCCTTCATTCCTCTGGCTCCTTCGGTCAGGAAAAGGGAGAAAGCGAAGGCGAGGAGGCAGGCGGATGCTCCCCCTCTTTCCGGCTCCAGCCATGGCATGAGGGCCGGACTCAGGGCCAGCACTCCGGCGCCGACCGCCTGAGGGAGGCGGGAAGGGGCGCGGAAAAGGGCGAGCAACCCGCATCCCAGGGCTGCAGCGGCAACGGCGTTTGATCCTCCCCTCAGGACGAGCATCAATGCTGCCGGAACGAAGGCCAGAAAACCCCTGCGTCCGGGCGTCCTGAGGCCTGCCAGAGCAAAAGCCAGTGCCCCAATGACCTTCAGAACCGTCATCCCATCATCCTCACAAAAGGAGGGAGCTTGAACGGATCTTCCTGGGCCCAGTTGACCCTGACCTTTTCCTCCTTCTGGATGAAGCCGAAGACCTTTCCCGCTGGTACGGCGAACCATAGCAGAAAGGCTGCGGCCACAATGATGAAGCCAGACGTCGCCACCCACAGGGAAATAACTCTGGCAAACCTGACCCGCAGGCAGGCGGCGGGCGCAACGCTCACTTCAACCCCTTTAGCTTCCAGAGATTCGGGCCCGGTCACTTCTTTCCTGAACTGTGTCCTTTCTGCCCCTTCCTCAAACACTTCCACCAGGAAACGGGCGTCGGGCCCGGGCATGAGGATGAATCGGAGGATCAGGCGGCGTTCCGGGAGGAAGACATATTTTTCATCGTTAGGCATAAAGAAGGGGATTGAAACCTCTCCGTGGAATTCTCTCCCCCCGGGGTAAAGGATAAAGGGCTCATCGCCTGTTACTTTCATCCTGAGAGCGGGGTTTTTCCCGAAGGGAACGGCCACATACGGGCCTGCCAGAAGGGGCCTGCCGGGAGCGATTCCGCCGGCTTTCACCACCCTGTCCCGGGTCAGGATAGTTCCTCTCCCCTCAAGCCCATCGGGTGAAACGTCCTCAAGCCTGAAGGAAAACCCGGTCCCTTCCAGATTGAGGATTTCTCCAGGGACCATCAGGGACTGAACTGCTTTATCGGTGATGGAGGCAAAGAGCAGGCCCAGGAGTGCTGCGAGGGCTCCGCTGAGGAGGAGCAGCTTGAGAAGGTGCGCGGGGATGAGCCCCCTCGCTTCAAAGTAAAAGCGAGTTCTTTCCCGGTAAACCTTTGCTTTCCAGAAAGGCGAGGTGAAGGACAACGAAAGCCTGGCCGCGGTCTCTTCTGGGGTTAAAGGGACTGTGGCGGTTCTGAAGTCCTCCCGTTTCTCCAGGGACTCTCTGGGGGACTGGCCGCGGCTTCTGGCCCAGGAAGCGGCTTCATCGGCCGTGCGGACTGCTGAGAAGATGAGCCAGACTCCAGCCAGGATTCTCGGGAGAAAGGGGACGAAAGGGGAAAAGGCGAGGGCAATAGCCGAAAACAAAAGCAAAAACGCCCCCCCTCTGGGGTGATTGATGGAATCCCACAGATACCTGAGAGGGTCGCGGAGGGGCATCAAACTCTCGTCACATATTCCCCGGTACGGGTATCAACCCGGACCACATCCCCCACATTGATGAAGAGAGGGACCTGGACGACGAGGCCGGTTTCCAACCTGGCGGGCTTGGTTGCGCCCTGGGCTGTATCTCCCCGCACCCCTGGCTCCGTCTCCACGACCTTGAGATCTACCGTTACCGGAAGTTCTACCTCAATTGGCTCGTTCTCGTAAAAGGAAAGCTGGAGGGTCATGCCTTCCACCAGGAACTTGACAGCATCTCCGAGGGCCTCGGCTTTTACAGCCGGCTGTTCGTAAGTTTCCAGGTCCATAAAATAGTAGAAATCGCCGTCCCTGTAGAGGAACTGGACCGTCCGGTTTTCCAGCTTTACTTCCTGCACCTCATCGCCTGAGAGGAAAGTACGATCTATAATGGCGCCTGTCCTGAGGTTGCGGAGCTTCGTCCTTATGAAGGCATTGCCCCGGCCGGGCTTGTGGTGCTGGTATTCCAGGACCCTGTAGATCTCTCCGTCCAGGTTTATCACCGTTCCTCTTCTGAGAGCCGTCACCGGAATCACGCTTCCCCTCCTGAAGCGAGGATTCATTTATATTATACCCGCCGCAGTAAGGAGGCGCAAACGCTTTCCAATTGTTTCTCCGGAGGAATGCCCCCGCCCCAGGAGGGGGCAAAGCCCCTTCAACCCCCATGAAAGAGCAAAAGCAGGGGGACAGAGTCCCCCTGGCGGGGGGAAGTGGGGGGGGTCCCCCCACAAAAACAAAAACTGGGGGCGAGCTGGCTCCTCCTGAAACCCGCCCGCGAGAGGGAGCCTGAGGCCAGGCTGAGCCACAGGGAACGGGGGTGGGGAAAAA
>DAOUBN010000117.1:0-6419 GCA_034432815.1 Anaerolineae bacterium
CTTTGATTTCGGGGAGGAGGTAGGCCAGGGCCCTGGCGGCTGTGGACTTCGCAGTGCCCCTTTCGCCCCTTATCAGGACGCCGCCTATCTGCGGATTTATGGCATTGAGGATAAGGGCCAGCTTCATTTTCTCCTGGCCCACAATGGCAGTGAAGGGGAAAATTACGGCCATTTTCCTCTCCTTACTTCACAGATTTCCTTTGTTGGCAAGGGCAATGAATTTCTCCAGGGTCACAATTTCAACCAGTTCATTGTGACAAAGAAATTTGTTCAGCCCCCCTTTCACGAAGAAATCCCGCAGGCGCCATCCAGGACCGCCAAGCACCAGGTAGGCTTTGTGGAATTTTCCTCCCGAGGAAAGGATCGCCTCAATCAGGCACATAACCTCAAAAGGCACTTTTTGCTCAGCAGTGCCGGGAACCTGCTGCCATTTCAGCGATATGAGATACTTCTTTCCCTCCCGATCCTCAGCTACCACGTCCACAAAGTGCCTGCCCCCGCCCAGGCGTTCGCCGACGCAGACCCGCCTTTTGTAGCTGTATCCCCCCTGCTTCAGGGCAGGAAGGATCATCTCCTCCAGCACTTTCCCCGTAGAAGTATTCCGAGGGTTCATAGCTTTTTCCCTTCGTAGACAAGAAGATACCTGTGGACTATCCTCAGGCCCTCACCATCGGGCTCCTGGGGAATTTCCTCCGGCACGACGATCACGATTTCCTTGAGGGCAAGAGGCAGGTCCTCCCAGAGGAGGAGCGCCGCCGGGACAAGCTCTCCGCCTTTCCTCCTGAAATCCATCGCCTCAACAACGAAGAAAGAAAAGCCGGCCTTCTGAGCCAGCTCCTTAACGGCTTTCCTGTAAGCCGAGAAGCTTTCCTCATCCCAATCTTCCAGCCCGCGGACCAGAATCAGTTGAGCCCTGATGGGCCAGGTCTCCCCCTCGCAGCCAGGTTGAACCTCAAGGAAATCTCCTTCGGGCCCGCCGTATCTCCAAAGGAGGTTGCGCCTTATCTCCTCCATGAGGCGGCCGGCCGAGAGGATCCAGACGCTCGTGGTTTCCAGCCCCTCAGCTTCCACCTGGCGGATCTTTTCCGATACCGCCCGGAAGGTCAAATTCTTCTCCCAGGCAGGCGCCGGCTCCCTCAGAGGAGGCCTCTCGGGTTTCTCAAAGACCGGAAGATATTCATGGGCTAAGAGGAGGAAATTGTGCCGGATGCTCCTCTCATACCAGAACCCTGTCATCCGGCAGTTGTGCTGCCTTTTGATGATGAGCTCCCTCAACCTGAAGCCGGCGTCCAGGAAAGCCCGGATCACCATGAAGCCTATGGGCACGATGCGCCTTGACCGGCGCGCATCGCCCACAAGGATTGCGCACTTTCCCCCTGGCTTCAGCACCCTCAGGCTTTCCGCGGCGACCTTCCGCATCTCGCTCAGGAACTGGGGGATGGGAAGGGCGGAGAGGTCCCCCGGAACGCCGCTGGAATACCTGATTATCCCCGCATAGGGAGGATGGGCGCAGATGAGATCCACGCTCCCATCGGGAATGCCCGAGAGGTCCCGGGCGTCCCCGACCTCCACGATCGGCTCGTATATCCTGCCATCAAAAAGGGAGGGGGGAGGGGAAAAGTCCAGATTCTGCAGTGTAAGAGCTACCGCCTGGGGGTTTATGTCCCGGGCGATGCAGCGCCGGCCCAGAAGCTTGGCTTCTACCGCCGTGGTCCCCCCGCCGACGAAGTAATCAAGGACGAGATCCCCAGGCCTGGAATACCTCAGGATGATGTTCCGCGGTATGTAGGGTGACCAGTTCCCGCGGTAGCGGCCGTCGTGGGTGGCCCAGTCGCCCCGACGCCTGAAGCTCCATACGGTGGTGTTTTCAAGGCGGAAGTCCTGGGGGCTCCAGCGCCTTATCCGCTTCGGAGGGCGCAGGGCGCTCAAATTCACTCCCCGGAGCCGGGTGATGATCTGCTGGAGGGTGTTGAAGGAAATCCCATAGCGCCGGCCGATTTCGGCGTCGGGCGTGCCACGCTCTTTTTCCAGAAGGACAGCCTGCCTGAGCCCGTCCTCGCCGTGGAGGCCGAGGACGTGCTGGCGGAGGCTTCCTTCCACAGGCTCATCGCACAGAGGGCACCTGAGAACGCTCATCCTGCCTCTTTACTTGCTCATTCTTCCTTGACTTCGGCGGCTTCGGCGGGGGCGGAGGCGAGGCTCAATTCGCCCTTCCGCTCAAAGGTCAGTTCCCCTTTCTCCTCGTCCAGGTCCACCAGGATCACATCACCGAACCGGAAGTCGCTCTTGAGGAGGCGTTTGGCCAGGGGGTTCTCCACGTATTTCTGCATGGCCCGGCGCAGCGGCCTCGCTCCAAAGTTGGGATCGTAGCCTTTATCGGCAAGCCACTCCCTGGCTTTCTCCGTGAGCTCCAGAACCAGCCCCTGGTCCTTCAGCCTCTGATTTATATCCCTCAACTGGAGGTCCACGATCTGCTTGACCTGTTCCTTCGTGAGGGCATGGAAGACTATGATCTCGTCAATCCGGTTGAGGAACTCGGGCCGGAATGTGGCCTTGAGGTGAGCTTCTATCTCCCGCCGCAGTTCTTTCTCCTCGGGGGTGAGGTCCTCCTGGCGCAGGAACCCCAGCGTTCCGCTCCGGTAAGCGTGCCTCGTGCCGATGTTGGAAGTCATTATGATCACCGTGTTGCGGAAATCCACCGTCCGGCCATGGCCATCGGTGAGGCGACCTTCATCCAGGACCTGGAGGAGGGTGTTCCAGACGTCCGGGTGGGCTTTCTCCACCTCATCAAAGAGGATGACCCTGTAAGGCCTGCGGCGGACGGCTTCGGTGAGCTGGCCACCCTCTTCATATCCCACGTAGCCTGGCGGAGCGCCAATGAGGCGGGAGACGGTGTGGCGCTCCTGATACTCGCTCATGTCAATGCGGACGAGGGCATCCTCATCGTCAAACAGGAACCAGGCCAGAGCTTTGGCCAGCTCGGTCTTGCCCACCCCCGAAGGCCCGAGGAAGATGAAGGTGGCTATGGGGCGGCGGGGGTCCTTGAGGCCCGACCGGGCCCTCCTTATCGCATCCGCTACGGCCGATATGGCTTCTTCCTGGCCCACTATGCGCTGGTGGAGGTATTCCTCCATCCGCAGCAATTTCTGGGCTTCGCTTTCCATCAGGCTGTAAACCGGGATTCCGGTCCAGCTGGAGACAATTTCGGCTATTTCCTCCTGGTCCACAACCTCATCTATTCCGGATTCTCTTTTCCATTCCTCATGCCGGCGCCGGAACTCTTCTTCAAGGCGGAGCCTTTCGGATTTGAGGCGGGCATGGAGTTCAAAGTTGCCAGAGGAGAAGGCATCTTCCTCCCTGGATCTGAGCTCCTTTATCCTTTTTTGCATTTCCTTGAGGGCTGGCGGGAGGTTGAAGGAGGCAATCCGCACCTTTGCCGCCGCCTCGTCTATGAGGTCAACGGCCTTATCGGGCAGGCAACGGTCCGTGACGTAGCGGTGGGATAGCCTGACCGCTGCCTCCAGGGCCTGATCGGTTATGATGACGCCGTGGTGTTCCTCGTAACGGGGGCGGAGGCCTTTGAGCATCTCAATGGCTTCCTCAATGGAAGGCTCTTCCACATAGACTGGGGCGAAACGGCGCTCCAGGGCCGGGTCCTTCTCAATGAACCGGCGGTAATCGTCAGGGGTTGTGGTGCCGATGCAGCGCAGCTCCCCCCGGGCCAGGGCGGGCTTGAGGATAGTGGCCGCATCCATGGCCCCCATCGCTCCCCCAGTGCCCACGATGGTGTGGATTTCGTCAATGAAGAGGATGATCTTGCCTCCGGAGCTCTTTATCTCCTGGATGGCGGCCTTGAGGCGTTCCTCAAACTCCCCCCTTAGCTTCGTGCCGGCGATCATCGCCCCCAGGTCCAGGGAGAGGATCCGGGTCCCCTGGAGGATTTCGGGGACTTCCCCCGCTGCTATCTTCTGGGCCAGCCCCTCCACGATGGCTGTCTTGCCGACGCCCGCTTTCCCGATGAGGACGGGGTTGTTCTTTATCCGCCGGCAGAGGACCTGCATAACCCGCATTATCTCGGCCTCTCGCCCTATGACCGGGTCAAGCTTGCCCTCTGCGGCCATCTGGACCAGGTCCTGACTGAACCTCTCCAGGATTCTGTATCGGCTCTCCATATCCGGATCCAGCACCCTCTGACCTTTGCGAAGTTCTTTTATGGCTTCATATATATCGGCTTTGCTGATGCGGTAGCGGGCCAGAAGCCTGGCAGCCGGCGAGCCCGATTCGCTGGCAATGGCCAGGAAGATGTGCTCGGTGGAGACATACTGGTCACCCATGCGGCGGGCTTCCTCTTTCGCCTGATCCATCACCCTCTTGAGGCGAGGGGTCATGTAGAAGTGGGTGAGGGGGACGGGGCCATAGAAAGCTGAGGGCTGGGGCAGTGACCTCAGGATCTTCTCCAGTTCATTCCTCATTTCATAGGGGTCAACGCCCATTGACTCCAGAAGCATTGGCACGGTGCCGTCGGGTTGCTCCAGCAGTGCCAGGAGCATGTGCTCGGTGTCGGCCATCCCGTGGCCGAAGCGCTGGATTATCTCGTGGGTGCGCATCGCCGCTTCCTGGGCTTTTTCGGTAAACTGGTCGAGTTGATACATTTTGCCTAAAACCTCCAGGTTTTAGTATCGTAATATGGAAGCCACATGGCCCGCCGCAGCAAGCTCCCGGTTGCCGGTAAGGGTCACGATCTTGCCTCCTTTCCTCAAGGTCTCGGCCACGGCATCGTTCAGGATATCGGGCCTCCCCTCAAGGCTGGAGGAGCACACCGGGCAAACTTCAATCGGCTGGGAGGTCATGTAGCCGCAGTTGGGGCATTTCCGGCCTGGGGCCTTGAAATCGGGCTCCAGGAGGAGGATGTTCACTCTACCTTCCCTTATGGCATTTAGGGTATCGTCAAGGCCTGAGGTGGCCCTGCGACCCTTGGCCGCTTCCGTCAGGGCCTGGCGGACCAGCTCTTCGTTCCGCCGGCGTTCAAAATCCTCCACAAGGCCGGCGATCTCCTCCTCAAGGTCCGCAACGGAAGCCATTATGTCAGCGGTGAAGGTGAAAGCGATGGCTTCCTGCAGGGGGCGGGGGAGGAAATCCGCAAAGGCTTTCACGTTTTCCTCCGTTCCCCCAAGGATCGCATATCCGAATTTCTCCTTTTCCCAGAGGCGTGCGAAGGCTTCGGCTGCATTCCTGAGTTGCTGGGCAGCGTGTTCGTCAATGTGGCGCTGGTAGCGGGCCTGAGCCCATCCCCCCTGCTTATGCTTCCCGGGGACGTCTCCGCTCACCCCGCCGAATTCCTCCAGTTCGCCCATGTTAAAGCCGAAGAAACGGGCCTGCTCCCGGCTCACCAGGGCCACGCCGTAGCGTTCATGGAGGGAAAGGAGGTGGGCCAGCGGGCGGATGTATGGCTCGGGGAGAACCTGGATCTCATCGGCAAAGGGCTTTGGGAAGGAGTAGCTGAGCCAGAAATCTTTCTCGGCGTTGGAGAAAACCGCCACGCCCCTGGCCTGCCAGTCGTATTCAAGGGTGAAAAAGTTTTCAATTTTCTCCAGATCCTCAGGGCTCGCTTCACCGGAGGCTTCCTTCAGGAAGCCTTTGAGGACCAGGAGCACCTCATCCTTGAGGCGCCTGGTCATGTCGGTATTGAGGTAAAGGCTGACCACCGGGGTTCTTCCGGGCGAATAGTTGAGCAATGGCTCCAGCATGGCTATTTCCTCCTGGCTCTCAGTTTAGCCAGCTCCTGGAAAAGTTCCCGCTCCCTCGGGGTCAAGTTCTTAGGGAGCTGGACTTTCACTTTAACGTAGAGGTCGCCTTTAACCGATGGGTTGTTCACGTTGGGCATGCCCTGCCCCCTCAGGCGGAAAACTTGCCCCGCCTGGGTTTCAGGCGGTATCTTCAGGAGGACTTTCCCCGAAAGGGTCGGGACCTCCACCTCGCCGCCCAGAATGGCGGTGTAGAGGTCCACGGGGATTTCGCAGTAGAGGTTATCATCCTCGCGGCGGAAGAAGGGATGGGGCTGGATGTTGACCTTTATGTAAACATCCTGGTAACCCCGGCCGTATACGTATCCGCCGAGGCCGGCCAGGCGGATGCGGGTTCCATCTTTCACTCCCGGTGGTATCCTGACCTCAACCCTGCGCCCGTCTATTTCCAGGATCCTGGTGGTTCCGGTGTAAGCCTCTTCCAGAGTTATGGTTACGGTGGCCTCTTCTTCCCGGGCGGCGGTCCGGGTAGCAGTCCGGAACCTTTCTCCTATGTCAAAATCTCCGAAGAAGGTCCTGAAGAAATCTCCCAGGAGATCATCAAGGGTCCTGAATTCTACCCGGAAAGTTCCCCCGGGCCAGTCCGGGCCATACCACCGGCTCCAGTCAAAGGAT
>DAOUBN010000118.1:0-9868 GCA_034432815.1 Anaerolineae bacterium
CCATGAAGAACTCCCCGAGGGGGGTAACCGCTTCTTTTGAGATGCTGGCCACGCCTCCGAAGAGGAAGAGGGTTATCCGCTGGACCGGTATTCCCTGGAGGGAGGAAATGATACTGTGGGCGAATTCATGGATTAGGACTGAAAGGAAGAGGAGCAGGCCTGTGGCTATGCCCATAGCCCAATACATCCACTGGCTCCAATCGGGGTAGCGGGAGGGGAAATACTGGAGGGAGAGGGAGAGGGCTATCAGGGTGAAGATGATGAACCAGGTGTAATGGACCATTACAGGTATTCCGAGGATTTTGCCCAACTTTATTGAACCCACCGGATGAATCCTCCTTTGGTTTTCTCTCCCCAATTTTAGCACAAAAGCTCAGGATTTTCCAGGCCGCTGGGGAAACAGCAGGGCTTTTCAATGTTCCAACAAAGGGGGTGCAGGGGGGCCACGGGGGGTTCCCCCGAAGGGGGTCCAGGGGGCATGGGGGATGTGCCCCCAGAAAAACAGGTTTTGTTTTCGTGGGGGGACACCCCCCACCTCCCCCTGCACCCCCTGTTTCCCCGTCCCTCGCCCGGATGCGTGAGAGCGTTGAAAAGCCCTGGCCCAGAGCTTGCCATCTTTACCAGGAGGGGGGTCCATGATATAATTGTGGAGTGAAGGGGGGTTAAATGGCTCGTGCGTTGAAGGACAGGGAGCTGGCGATCCTAATCCTCCTTTTCGCAAGTTTCCGATTTTTCTCCCTGATGCTTTTACGCCCGGGGGGCTTCATAGCGGATTTTTCAGATTTCAATGTCAGTTTTCTACCTTTTGCTCGCTGGAGCCGCTACGGGATTTATCCTTATTTTGATTTCTGGATGGAATACCCTCCGCTTCTGCCCTGGATGGTGGTGCTTATTTACAGAGCAAGCTTGTTGCTGCCTCCGTGGGATGATCCTCGCCTCTGGTTCAACACCCTGATGGGTTCAGCCGTTCTTGTGTTTGATCTGGGCAATTTGATCCTCCTTTACTTGATGGGCTGCAAACTATGGGGGAAGGAAAAGGGTAGCTTGACAGGATGGGCTTACCTGGGCCTTTTCGCTCTCTTTTACACAGCAATGGGCTGGCTTGACAACATAACCTTGTTTTTTATACTCCTGACCCTTTATCTCTGGATTGAGCACAGGCTCAGGAATGAATTTTTAACGGCGACCTTATCAGGGGCAGCGCTTGCGGCAGGCTTTATGTTTAAAATTAGCCCTGCTTTGCTTCTGCCTCTTGGCCTCAAAGTTATGAGGAAGAAAGCTTTTGCATTTTATCTGGCCATTTTTGTGTTTACAGCAATTTTAATTGGGGCATGCTTTGCGGCTTACAATTTGGAAATGTTCATCGCTTCTTTCCGTGCGATCTTAAGCAGAAGCCCCTGGGAGACGGTATGGGCTTTAGCAAGCGGTTATTATTCTTATGGAGTTATTGCCGGGGATCGCTTTTCAATTCCGTCATCTTTTGCCGTTTACCAACCCCGCATACCAAATCTTATCCCGCTTCTGATATGGATGGCTGTTTACCTCTGGGTGCTCCTGCGCCCTGGCGGGTGGAATGAACCGTTTCATGTTATTGCCTCTGCCTCGCTGGTGTTCTTTTCTTATGAATTGTTAACCCCTGGATACAGCCCCCAACACATTGTTTACTTCCTGCCTTTCCTCCTTCTCATCATGCCTGAATTCTCAGGGATACTTGGAGCTACAAGTTTCACCCTGGTCAATCTTTTTGAGGCGATCGGGTATTTCATAGTGTTTCCTCAGGAGCGGTGGCTTCTTTCCACCGTGGTAATCCTGCGCACCGCGGGTTTGCTCGTCCTGGTAATCGTGTGCGTTTTAAAGTTAGCGGAGCGCAAACCGGAGTTTGGACGGCGGGCGCTGGAGGCGTGGTCCCTTTTAGTTATCCTTTGCTTGGTTATAGCAGTGCCTTTTTTGGGCAAAATATACTTTCAGGCCCGCCTGGCTAAAACCCAGTGCGCGGCTCTTCTGGAAACATTGCAGAATTATAACCCGGGAAAAACGATCGTTTTCCTCGGAAGCTCGACTCACGATTCCCTTTATCCTTACATCAGGCGCACTTTGCGGGTTGCATTGCTTCCAGAATCCCCTTTAATTTACGATTCCTTGGAAAAAGAGAGGCTAATGTTTTTCAAGCGCCAAAACATAACGGGAAAATTTTTAATAATTGCCAATCAAGCAATTAAATCAGAAGTGGAAGCCTTGGGCTGGGTTGAAAGGATTTTTGGGCCCGGGCTTAAGGTTTCGGAAGCAAATGGCTGCTTATTGATGGAGTTTGGGCAAGAATGATGGGGGGCAAAAGGAGGGCTTTTCTCACATTCAATTTCCTGCTGGCCCTATACATCCTGACCGCAGGACAAACCATCCTCTCATCGGATGGCTGGGCGATGTTTTCCACAGCCGAGAGATTGATCAGGCATGGGTCTATTGATATGAACCAGTTGCTTTGGATGGGCCTTCAACAGGGAACGATTGGCCGTGATGGCAATTTATATTCGCGCAAACCGCCAGCCCTTTCTTTATTTTCGGCCCCTCTAATCTGGCTCGGGTTAGAAATTCCCGGCATTAATCCTGTAAGAGCGGCTTTGTTTTTCAATGCTTTCGTAGTAGCCGCCTCGTGCGGGTTGTTCTATGCGACTTGCCGCTTGCTGAGTTACGGAGAGCGTGAATCTCTGGCTATTTCTTTAATACTGGGTATCTCAACTCCCCTTTGGCCATACGCTAAAACTTTTTTTGCTGAGCCTCTTGTTGGGCTTGGATTATTGGGGGCCTTGTTTTTCTTGCTCTATTTTAAAGCGTCAGGGAAAATTAGCCACGCAATATTGGCCGGTATTTCTCTGGCGATTGTTTTGCTCTCAAAATTCACTTTTGGCTTATTTCTGCCCCTGTTCTTCTGGCTGAAATTCAGGTTTGACTCGGCTCCTCTTTTCAGGAGACGCCTGGCGAGCTGGGTCGGTTTCCTGGTTCCTCAGGCTATAGCCGCTATTTTTCTGATGGTCTGGAACTGGCTTAGGTATGGCGATCCTCTGAATACAGGTTACCTTCCCCAGGAGAGTTTCTCTGCGGTCTGGTGGCAGGGCGTATCAGGACTTACCATAAGCCCGGGGAAAGGTCTCTTATGGTTTGCCCCAGTTTTTATGATTTTGCCGGCTGTTTGGCCCAGGTTTCACCGCCGCCACCGGGAGGTATCGCTTCTGATCGCCGCCCTCTCAACTGGCACCGTCTTGCTCTTTGGGAAATGGTTCATGTGGCATGGTGGTGATTGCTGGGGGCCGAGGTTTTTAATCCCCCTCTTGCCTTTGCTGGCAATCCCCCTTGCTGAAGCTTTCCAGGACAGAAAACTGCGCGCTCTGGTTTGGGCCCTTGCTATAGCAGGCTTCGTGATTCAGCTTCCCGGAGTGTTCGTCCCCTTCGGGCTTCACCGGGAAATTTTAGAGTCAAAAGGGGTTCCATTGTATGCTCCCGAAAGCTTCTTCAACCCTTCTCTATCTCCATTAGTTTTGAGCTGGGCTGCTTTGAAGCCAGAGAATTTTAACTTCATCTGGAAAACGGGGGGCAAAGTTGATCTCCTTTCCCTCAGTATCCTGACATTAAACTGCATCTTAGCCCTGTGGGTTCTCTTAAAGGGCGATCAGGCGGCCACTGTGTCGCTTCCCTTTGCTTTCACTTTCGTTATTTCGGCTGCGTGCCTGGCTTTAGTCCGGGCGGATTATCGGGATATTCCCGAACCTCTGGTGGCAATGTTTCATTGGCTGGCCCGAGAAGAAGAGGCCGGACAAGCTATTGTAAACCCTCAACCTGAATGGAGTTCGTATATTAGCGGGAGTTATCGGGGGCGCTTGCCCGTTTACGGCCTCGTGGATGGCCATATTGACCCACCTCCGGAAACGGCTGTATGGCTGGGCAAACTGATTGATCGTTACGATGGCCTTTGGTTGCTTCAGCCGCCATTTCCGCCTGAAAGAAGCGGCATAGAGCGCGTTCTGATGGCTTTCGGCTACAGGGTCCTGGATAAATACTTTTCAGGCTTGCGTTTGACTCTTTACTTGTTCCCTAAAGGAGGAATGAAGGAAAGGGAGGTTAATGCGGCCTTTGGAGAAATTCTCCTTGAAGGTTATGGCTTTACCCCTTCCCCATTAGCCGGAAGATTCTTGCTGGTTGAATTAAGGTGGCGGGCATTATCTGTGCCCACCGGAGACTACATGGTAGTCCTTGAACTGGTGGATGGGCAGAATGCCAAATTCCTGAGCAGGGCAGAAATGCCTGCCCTCTGGACGCGTCCTACGAGTTCCTGGAAACCGGGAGAGCTTATTGTTGATCGCCACGGATTCGTTATTCCTGATGGGCGATTTCCAGCCTGTTACAGCCTGGTCCTGCAACTTTATGATCCAGCAAGGGGCTACAGTTTGCCTCTGGGGAATGGGGCCCGAACTTTAAACCTTGGCGAGGTCTGTTTGAGGTAAAAAAGCCCACTCTCACTCCGTCAGCGTCACTTTCTGCAGGCCGCGGGGGCGATCGGGGTCCAGGCCTCGGGCCAGGGCCAGACCCAGGGCAAAGATCTGACCCGGAACCACTGCCACCACAGGGGAAAGCCATTCCGGTATCCCCGGCGGGATCGGGAGAGGGGTCCGGGCCAGCGCCAGCGCTTCCCTCCGTGCGGAGATCACCACCAGGTCCGCTCCCATCTCCCTGAGTTTCCGGAGGAGGGCTTCTGTTTCCGCCGCCACTTTCCCCTCGGGCACTACAGCGATAACCGGGAAGCCTTCTCTCACCAGGGCCACCGGACCATGCTGGAAGTCCGCTGAGGAGTGGGGTTCAGCCACGACGCAGGCCAGCTCTTTCACTTTCAGCGCGATCTCGTAAGCGGTGGCATAGTTGTAGCCCCGGCTTATGACCGCGCAGGCTTCCATGGAGCGGTATAGTTCGCCACAGCGCCGGAATTCCTCCATCTTCTGCAAGGCTTCCCGGACCCACGCCGGGATTCTCCTCAGTGCTGCGGCCATTTCCTCTTCCCGGGCCAGTGCCGTGCTGAGCATTGCCAGCGCCGCCAGGGAAGCAGTGTAAGTTTTGGTTGCCGCAATGCTCCGCTCCACTCCAGCCCGGAGCGGGAAGACGTGCTCCGCCGCCAGAGCCAGGGGCGAGCTCTCATCGTTAGTAATGGCCACCGTAATAGCGCCCTGCCTCCGGCCCTCTTCCACCACAGCGAGGATGTCCGGAGATCGCCCGGACTGGGAAATTGCCATAACCAGCGCATCGCTCAAGCGTGGCGGCCGGCGGTAAACAGTGAAGAGGGAGGGGGTCGCCAGGGCTGCCGCAAGTCCGTTCACGGCACCCAGCAGATACTGGCCGTAGCGGGCAGCGTTGTCGGAGCTCCCCCTTGCGGCCAGGACTGCAAAACGAGGCCCTCGCCGGCGGATAGCGGTGGCTATCGCCTCTGCGGTCCCCCATCCTTCAAGAAGGCCTTCCAGGATTTCCGGCTGAGAAAGAATCTCCTGCTCCAAGTAAAACATAAAGCGGCCCTCGCTTTCTTGAATCTTACCCGTTTACGGCTCTCCGGACAAGCGCAACGCCCCTCTTGCAGGGCTTTTCAACGCTCTTACGCATCTGGGCGAAGGATGGGAAAACAGGGGGTGCAGGGGGACTCCGTCCCCCTGACGGGGGGAAGTGGGGTTTAAAATTGGGGGCGAGCTGGCAACTCCTGAAAACCCGCCCACGAGGGGGCCCCTGAAGCCCAGCTTAGCCGCGGGGAACGGGGGTGGGAAAAAGAGAAAAAAGGCATGGGTTATGACCCTTTTACCCCTTCTGGAAATAGACAGCCGCCCATCCCTTTTCCAGGGTTTAACCCCTTGGAAAGCCCTGGCCTGTGGGGTCAGGAATTGACGGCTTCGGGTTTCCAGTGTAAATTTAAACTGCGCTTCCAAAAGGAGGATGGTTTGGCAAAGCTCAGGATAACCCTCCTGTTCTTTATCCCAGCTCTCGCATTGCTGTGGTTCTGGCTCCTGGCCTCAGCCGAAAAGCCACCCCAATCCCCTCTTACGGTAGAGCCGGCTCTGGCAAGGGCCCTGGCCTCCGCCAGCCCTGACGACTTTCTGCCCGCAATCGTGGTCCTCAGGGAGCAGGAGACGCCCGAGAAGTGGGCCGGCTCCAGGGACAGGCTTGTGGCCAACCTGAAAGCTTTCGCCTCTGTAAAACAGAGGCCCTTCATTTCCTTCCTGGAAAAAGCCAGAGCAGCCGGTCTCGTGCAATCTTACAATTCCTTCTGGATCTTCAATGGATTCGCCCTCAAAGCCAAACCCCAGGCGATACGGGATCTCGCTTCCCATCCTTCGGTCTCAGTCCTCCTCCTGGACCATTACCGCCATTGGCTCAGGGGGAAACCGGGGTCTCCATCTTCAGCAGGGTGGAACATTGAGCGCATCCGGGCGCCTCAGGTCTGGGCCTCCTTGGGCATTTCCGGAACGGGAGCCGTGGTGGCCGTGATGGACACTGGGGCCGACTGGCTTCACCCTGCTCTCAGGTTCAATTACCGGGGGTATAACCCCCATGGCCCCGCCGTGCACTCCGGAAACTGGTTTGATCCCGTGACCGGTTCCCTTTACCCCTTTGACGACCATGGCCACGGCACCCATGTCCTGGGAATAGCCGTGGGGTGGGAGGAGATAGGGGTTGCTCCAGGGGCAAAGTGGATTGCCGTCAAAGTCCTGGATGGAAACGGCTACGGCTACGACTCCTGGATCCACGCTGGCTTCCAGTGGCTCCTGGCCCCCGAAGGCGATCCTTCCCTTGCTCCTGATGTGGTGAATTGCTCCTGGGGAACCCCCGAAGCCATGAACACCGCCTTCCAGGCTGACCTCCGGGCCCTGAGGGCTGCGGGGATAATCCCGGTCTTCGCCGCCGGGAACGAAGGCCCCTCCCCCGCTTCAGTCTATTCCCCTGCATCTCTTCCGGAGGCCATAGCCGTGGGGGCATCCGATCCCTACGATGAAGTGGCGCCTTTCTCAAGCCGCGGCCCATCCCCCTGGAACGAAATCCGCCCCCATGTGGTGGCTCCGGGAGTCCAGATCCGCTCCTCCATCCCGGGCGGGACCTACAGCTCATGGAGTGGGACATCCATGGCTGCCCCTCACGTGGCGGGCCTCGTGGCCCTCATGCGCTCAGTGAGCCCCACCATCAGCATAACTGACACCCTCTTCATCATAACCTCCACCGCTGTCCCCCTCAGTTCCACGATCCCCAACAACGATTCCGGCTGGGGCAGAGTGGATGCCTTTGCCGCTTTAGCCGCCCTGATGAATGCCGGAAGCATCCAGGGGACAGTCCGGAGCGTGGACGGAGCTCCAGTTCCGGGAGCAACCATCTCGGCCGTGCCGAGGAGCGGAGGAGGGGGAGGAGGTGCTGTTGCCGACCAATCTGGCCGCTATGCCCTCTTCCTGGCCCCCGGCCTCTACAGCGTAACTGCCTCGGCCTTCGGCTACTTCCCCCAGACCATCTCCGGCGTTGTGGTTCTGACGGGAGCCACCACAACCGCTGATTTCACCCTCCAGCCACGCCCGACCGGAACCCTTGAGGTTTACGTTTACCCCGAGGCCGCCACAATTTTCCTGCCGGGGACTCCCCTGTCGGCCACTGCCAGCTTCTGGGCTTTCTATCTCCCGGCCGGGGATTACACGGTGGTGGCCCGCGCCCTGGGCTACCGGGTTGGAAAAGCCACCGCTACCGTCACCGCAGGGGAAACCACCACAGTTACTTTCAACCTTACCCCCGCCCCAACCATCCTGCTGGTGGACAGCGGGGCATGGTATTACGGCAGCCAGATAGCTTATTACCGCCAGGCCCTGGATGAACTCGCTTACGCCTACGATGAGTGGACAATACGCCACCTGCCGGCTGACCTGCCCACAGAGGAAACGCTGAAGCGTTATGACATCGTGATATGGAGCGCACCGCGGGATGCTCCGGGATACATCGGTGCCGCAGGAGCCATAACCCGATACCTCTCCGCCGGCGGCAGGCTTTTCCTGAGCGGCCAGGACATAGGC
Source organism: Anaerolineae bacterium (assembly GCA_034432815.1). GTDB lineage: Bacteria > Chloroflexota > Anaerolineae > SpSt-600 > SpSt-600 > SpSt-600. The sequence continues at coordinate 8,073 of DAOUBN010000118.1, forward strand.
TTCCTTGACGGAGGAGGAGCCGGCTTCTCCTCTTACTACAACGATTTCCTGAAAGCTCGCTTCGTCCAGGACAGCAGCGAAAGCTGGAGCCTCCGCGGCCTCCCCGAAGGGCCTTTCGCTGGCCTCTCCTTCTCCATAGCCGGAGGCGATGGAGCCGATAACCAGTCCTTCCCCGATGTTGTGGAGTCCGCCGACTCCAGCGAAGCCATGCCGGTCATGGCCTACGATGGCGACGGCTATGGCGGCCTCGCCGTCGGCGTATGCCTTGATTACCGGATTCTCTACCTGTCCTTCGGTTTTGAGGCCATAGCCGATAGATCCACCCGGAAAGAGGTCATGGAAAGGGCCATATCCTGGCTTGCCTCTCCCCCACCCCAGGCTGGCCTGCAGGTGCTCAAATCAACCCAAACCCTGATAGGCCGGCCGGGAGATGTGGTCACCCATGAGGTTGCTCTGAGGAACACAGGGAGAGGCGGAGCCGACACTTTCACCCTTTCCATTGAAGGGAGCAGATGGCCTGTCACCCCTACTGCCCGGTCCATCACCCTTGCCCCCTGCGAAAGGGGCGTCGCTGGAATCCGGGTGACGATACCACCGGATGCCGGATGGGATGAGCGAGATACCATAACCCTTGTCCTGCGCTCAACCCTTTCCCCGAGCCTTGCTGTTCCGGTGACCATGACCACCAAAACCCCAGCCCCAATCCTCCTTGTGGACGAAGACCGGTGGTATGAGCAGCGGGATAAATACGAGGAAGCCATGGCTGAGGCCGGCTTCTCATACGACATCCTAACCGCCACCGAGGCGAAGATCCCTCATGAAACCCTGAGCCTGTATCCTGTAATCGTCTGGTGGACGGGATACAACTGGTATGATCCGGTGAGGCCTGAGGAGGAGGATGCCCTGGCCAGTTACCTCCTCAACGGAGGAAGGCTTTTCCTCTCCTCTCAGGACTTCCTCTTCTGCCGCAGCGCTGCTGGCCTGCCCCTTTGCCGGGGGACAGGCTCCCTTTTGCCCCTCCTGGGCATCCTGACCTGGACTGAGGACGTGACCCCGACTTTGGCTGTGGGCGTGCCGGAGGAGCCTGTGGGGGAGGGCCTTGGCCCCTGGCCCCTGGAATACCCCTTCCGGAACTGGTCCGATGCCCTTGAGCCTGCGCCGGGAACAGTTGTAGTTTTCCGGGATCAGGAACGGAGAGCGATCGGGCTGGCCCGTCGGGGCGGAAGCGGGGCCGCAGTTTTCTTCGCTTTCCCCTTTGAAGCCCTGCCGGAGGAGGCTCGTCCCGAAGTCATGGAGAGGATCGTGGGGTTTTTGTCCTGGCTTGGCTCCTCTTCCTTCTCGGCTGATCCGGCCTCTGTAGCGCCTGGCGCGGAGGTCACCTGGACCGCCATCATCCGGAACGACGGGCCTGAGCCAGTTACCGCCTCTTTTTCCACGGCCATCCCGGCGGAACAGGCCTTCCTCCCCTCAACCCTTACCGGGCCGGCCGTCTACGACCCTGCTTCATCTTCCCTTTCCTGGCTTGGCCCGATTTCCCCTGGCGAATCGGTGACCATAGCTTATCGGACCCTGGTCAGCGAGAGTTTGCCGCCCGGGACGGTGATCCGTCAGGAAGCGGTGCTGGGCATTGAGGAGCAGGGCATCCGCTTCCGCCGGCTGGCCCGGGTAGGAGTGGGCGAGCCGGACCTGAGTTCCTCAACTCTGGAATGCACCCCGGCTGAAGCCCTTTCCGGCTTGCCTGTTTCCTGCACCCTGATCTTCCGCAACCGGGGCCCTGGCGATGGCCCCGAAGCCTC
>DAOUBN010000119.1:0-11510 GCA_034432815.1 Anaerolineae bacterium
GGCGATAAGGGTTGCGACCCTCTTTATCTTGCGCCCGTGCCAGTCTGGTGGGTTGGGAAGTCCAACCGCGAGAATCTTGGACTGTTTTATAACCACATCGCGGGCAAAAGGGAATGGCTCATTTGCAGGGTGCCTTACGAGCCTGAAATCGGCTTTGCCGAAGACCAACTCGGGATGCCACCGCAAGGAGTGGTGATTGACTGATGCTGACTTCCCTTGGTGTGCTTTCCGACGAAGATTTTGAGACTTTGCGGACCAACGGCATTAAGGTCAATTACTGGGCTGTTTGTCACCGCAAGGTCTGGCTTTACGCAAAAGGGTTAAGGATGGAGCCGCTTTCTGACCGGGTGGCGCTGGGCAGGTTGCTCCACGAGAGGGCTTACCCGGATTTGCCGAGGCGAGAAGTCCTCATTGACGACCTGATAAAGGTTGACTTCCTGGAGCACGAGGATAAGGTGCTGGAGGTCAAGTTCTCCAGGAAGCTCGTGGAGGCGGCACGGCTTCAGGTGGGATACTACCTCGCTTACCTGAAATGGCTCGGGGCCGGAGAAATGGTGGGGGAGCTCCGCTTCCCCAGAGAAAGGCGTAAGGAGGAGGTCAGGCTGACTCCCGAACTGGAGGCGCAGGTTGCCGAAGCCCTGCGGGATATCCAGCGGATTGAACAGCTCCCCGAGCCCCCTCCGGCCGATCTCACGCCCATCTGCCGACCGTGCGCTTACTGCGAATTGTGCTGGGGCTGAGGCTCTATGGGCAATTCGTATTACATTTTCCGCAGCGGAAGGCTCCGGCGAAGGCAAAATACCCTTTACCTGGAACAGGAAGGCGAGAACGGTCAGGTCCACCGCTTCCCCATCCCGGTTGAAAACGTCCGCGATCTCTACCTCTTCGGGGAAATTGACCTCAACACAAAGCTGCTTTCCTTCCTCGCCCAGCACGAGGTGATTGTCCATTGCTTCAATTACTACGGCTTCTATGTCGGCAGCTTCTACCCCAGGGAAAGCAATGTCAGCGGGGAGCTGCTGGTCCGGCAGGTTGAGCACTACCTTGACCCCGAAAAGCGCATGGCCATTGCCAGGGAGTTCGTCTCTGGCGCTCTCTTCCACATACGCCGCAACCTGAATTATTACCACGGCCGGGGGAAAAGAGTGGATGAGGCCCTGGCCGCTGTGGAGGAGTGCATGGCCCGGCTTGAGGGCTGCCGCACCATCCCTGAGCTCATGAGGGAGGAAGGGCAGGCCCGGGAGGCCTATTACAGGGCTTTCAATGAGATCCTGGAGCTGGAGGAACCCTTTGAGAAGCGGGTGAAACGCCCGCCCGACAACATGGTGAATGCCCTGATCTCCCTCGGCAACAGCCTCCTCTATGCCGCCACCCTCTCGGAAATCTATGTTACCCAGCTCAATCCCACCATAAGCTACCTCCACGAGCCCTCAAAGAGGCGCTTCTCCCTGGCCCTTGACCTCTCCGAAATCTTCAAGCCGCTGATAGTGGACCGCACCATCTTCAGGGCTGTGAACAGGGGGATAATTGACGAGGAAGATTTTGAGGCCGTGGGGGAGGCGAAAGGGGTTTATCTCAAAGAGAATGGCTTGAAGAAATTCATGCGGGAGTTTGAAAGCACCCTCCAGGAGACGGTGAAGCACCGGAGGCTGAAGCGCCACGTCTCTTACCGGCAGCTCCTCAGGCTTGAATCCTACAAGCTCATACGCCATCTCCTGGGGATGGAGAGCTACAGGGCTTTCAGGATCTGGTGGTGATGTATGTTATAATCGTTTACGACGTGGAGCAGGAAAGGGTGGCAAGGGTCTGCCAGTTCCTCCGGCGCTTCCTCCACTGGGTCCAGAACAGCGCCTTTGAGGGGGAATTGAGCGAATCTCAGTTGGAAACGATAAAGGCCAGGCTCGGAAAGATCCTGGACCTGGATAAAGACAGCGTTTACATCTACCGCCTCCCCGACAGGAAATACCTCCGGAAGGAGGTCATAGGGCAGGAAAAGGCCCTGATAGAGGCGATCCTATGAGAGTGCGGATAATTTTCCAGGCCGATGGGCCCGTCTGGTTCCCATGGCATTATCCGGAGCAGCTCCAGGGTTTTGCATATAGGACGATAGAGAAGGCATCGCCGGAGCTGGCCGCACGCCTGCACTCTGAAGGCTTCGTGGTGGGAAGCCACCGCTACAAGCTCATAACCTTCTCCTGGCTCTACCCGAGTTCGGCGGTCCAGAAGGAGAAAGGGCTTCTGATGGAGCCCCCCATCAACTGGTGGGTTTCCTCGCCCATAGCGGCCGTGATGGAAGCCTTCCTGTATGGCCTTCTCACCTGGTCCGAAGTGAGTTTAGGCGGCCAGAAGGTGTTCGTGGACAAGGTTGAAGTGGAACCGTGCCCCGGCTTCGGGGAAGAAGCCACCCTTGAAACCCTTTCCCCCATAGTGGCCTCCACAGGGGTGAGGGAAGGGGAAAGGCTGCACAAGGTGTTCCTCTCCCCCGAAAGCCCTGACTTCTCCAGGGTTATAACCGAAAACCTCCAGCGCAAAGCGGTTGCCCTGTGGGGGAAAGAAATGCCTGGAGAAGTAGAGGTGAAACCGCTTAAATACCGCTCCAGGCTTGTCACCGTCCACGGGACAAAGGTCCGCTGCTACGAGGGGGTCTTTGAAGTAAAAGGGACCCCCGAGCTTTTGAAGCTGGGTTACGAGGCTGGCTTCGGGGAGAGGAACTTCCAGGGGTTCGGAATGATGCGTTCCGCGCTGCAGGAGGTGGCCCATGAAGCCCAAGATCCTCATCATAGACGACGAGCCAGACGATGTAAGGCGCCTCAGCGAAATCCTCAGGCTTAACGGCTACGAGACGGCAGGCGTGACGGACCCGAAAGAAGCCCTCACCGCAGTTTTCCTTGAGAACCCGGACCTCGTGGTCCTTGACATCATGATGCCGGAGATTTCCGGCTGGGACATTTGCTCCAGGATAAGGGAATTCTCCTCCGTGCCCATCCTCATGCTCACCTGCCTCGCCAGGGATGAGGATAAGATCCGGGGCCTTGAACTGGGCGCAGACGATTACCTCACCAAGCCGTTCCACCCAAAGGAATTCCTCCTCAGGGTGAGGAAGCTGCTGGAAAGAGCCACCCCAGCCCTGCAGGAAACAACGGTGGAGGTTGGGGAACTGAAAGTTGACCTTGCGAGAGGCAGGGTTTACAAGCGGGGGGAGGAATTGCACCTTACAAGGCAGGAGAGGAAGCTTTTCTTCTACCTCGTCCGCAACAGGGGGCGGACCGTGCCTCAGGATGAGCTTCTGAGGGCAGTCTGGGGGGCCGGCGCTGAAGGTGATGCCAACATCCTCAAAACTTGCATCTACAGGTTGCGGGCCAGGGTGGAAGACGATCCCCGGAACCCCCGCTACATCCTGACGGAGAGGGGCGCAGGCTACCGGTTTGCGGCGGATTAGAGCGCCCGTCAGGGCTGAATGGCGGTATAATTTCAGGCGAAAGGAGGATGTATGGAAGGGCTGTGGAGAGGTTTGGCTTTCATCCTTTTCCTGGCTTTGCTCGGAGGGGCCTGTGCCCGTTCAACCCCTCCCCCGCAGGAGATCCGCAAGCCGGCAGTGGCAGGCCAGTTCTACCCATCCGATCCCGCTGAGCTTTCCCGAATGGTGGAGGTAATGCTGGCCAGAGCCGAGAAGGTGCTCCCTTCGCCCCCTCAGATCCTCATTGTCCCCCATGCCGGCTACGTTTTCTCCGGCCAGGTGGCGGCCTGGGCCTTCAAGCAAGTGGAGGGAGCCCGATACGATGCCGCTGTCATAATCGGCGTGAACCACTACGTGGCCGGGTTCAGGCAGGTTTCCGTCTACGATGGAGATGCCTTTGAAACCCCCCTCGGCCTCGTCCCCGTAGCTAAGGACATAGCCGGGAGCCTCCTTAAGCACAGAGGGATGACGTCCGACCGGGAGCCCCAAAGGCAGGAGCATTCGGTGGAGGTTGAAGTCCCCTTCATCCAGAAAACCCTCCCCGGAACCCCCATCGTCCCGATCGTGATGGGAGAGCCCTTTGAGGAGAACGCCCGCCTTCTGGCCGACGCCCTCACCGATGTGGCGAAAGGGCGCAGGCTGCTCTTCGTGGCCAGCTCCGACCTCTCCCACTACCCCTCATACCAGGATGCCCGGAAGGTGGACCGGGCCACCCTGGAGGCGATCCTCTCCATGGAGCCCCAGATTTTCATCAAAACTGTCAGGGAATGGATGGGCAAAGGGGTTCCCGGGCTCGGAACCTGCGCTTGCGGCGAAGGGCCGATCCTGACAGCCATGATCCTGGCCCAGAAGCTCTCCCTGAACAGAGCCACGGTCCTCCGCTACGCCAATTCGGGGGATACTCCTTTCGGGGATGAGGAGAGGGTGGTTGGGTACGGGGCGGTCGCTTTCTGGAAGGAGGAGGGGGACAGGCCAGCGCCTCCTCCTGACCTTCCGTCCACGGAGGCACTGCTTCCATCCCTTGAACCTGTAACCCTGAGGCCCGATCAGAAGGAATTCCTCCTGAAACTGGCCAGGGAGACCATAGCTTATTTCCTGGACTACGGATTCGCTCCCCTTTACAGGGTGGAAGAAGGCGACCTCCAGAGGCCGAGCGGGGTTTTCGTCACTCTCAAGAAGCATGGGGAGCTGAGAGGATGCATAGGCGAGGTCCTCCCGAGGAGGCCCCTTTTCGTAGCGACTCAATGGGCGGCCCTGGCCGCCGCCTTCAATGACCCCCGCTTCCCGCCCCTCTCCAGGGATGAGCTGGATGAAGTTAAGCTGGAAATTTCCATCCTCTCAATCCCTCAGGCGCTGGAAGATCCGGAAAAGGTGGAAGTCGGCAGGCACGGGCTGATAATCGTCAAAGGGGACAGGGTGGGGCTCCTCCTCCCCCAGGTGCCGGTGGAGGAAGGGTGGAGCAGGGAGGAGTTCCTGAAGGGGGTTTGCCGCAAAGCAGGCTTGCCCGATGATGCCTGGAAGGACAGGGAGACAAAGCTTTATGTTTTCACCGCCGAGGTCTTCGGAGAATGAAAGAGGGGTGGACCATCTGGCCCACCCCTCCCATTGAGCTGACCGTTTAACCCTTGAGTTCGGCTCTTATAGCGTTGGCCAGCCGCTTTATGCCCTCCCGGATCCTTTCTGGAGGCTGGTTGGAGAAGTTCAGGCGCATGCAGTTCCTCCCCCCGCCGTTAGGGTAAAAGGCGAAGCCCGGGACAAAGGCCACTTTTTCTTCCTTAGCCTTCTCCAGCAGCCTCTCGGAGTCCACCTTTTCGGGCATGGTGACCCAGAGGAAGAGGCCTCCCTGGGGTCTGGTCCAGGTTACCCCCTCGGGGAAGAACTCCTCCATGGCCTGGATCATCACATCTCTCCGCTCCTTGTAAACCCTGCGGATCTTGCGGACGTGCTCTTTGAGGAGCCCCCGCCCCAGTATATCGGCCGCTATGAACTGGGGGAAGGGGGCAGTGTGGAGGTCTGCCCCCTGCTTGGCCAGGACCAGCTTGTTTATCACCCGGCTGGGAGCTGTCACCCACCCGATCCTCAGGCCCGGGGCCAGGGTCTTGGAGAGAGTGCAGAGGTAGATGACGTTTTCCTTGTGGAGGGTGATGAGAGGAACCAGGTCTTTCCCCTCAAAACGGAGCTCACCGTATGGGTCATCTTCCACGATGAAAGTCCCGTAACGGGCTGCCAGCTCTATAAGCTTGTATCTACGCTCCTCGCTTATGGTAACTCCCGCGGGGTTGTGGAAGTTGGGGAGAACGTAGATGAATTTGACCCTGTATTTCTGAAGGAGCTTCTCCACTGGCTCAATGAGGATCCCATCATCGTCCATGGGGACGGTCAGGAAGCGAGCCCCATAGGCGCTCCAGGCCTGGATTGCCCCGACGTAAGTGGGCTCGCTGGTCAGGATGTAATCCCCGGGATCTATGAACACTTTGCCCACCAGGTCAAGGGCCTGCTGGGAACCTGTGGTGACGAGGATGTTCTCCTCTTCAGCCGGGACGCCGTATTTCTGCATTTTCTCAGCCAGCAGGCGCCTCAGTTCCGGATGCCCTTCGGTTGGGCCATACTGGAGGGAAGCCGGGCCGTAGTTGGCCAGGACGTATTCGCAGGCCTCTCTCACCTCCCTTATGGGGAAGAGTTCAGGGGCGGGCAATCCTCCGGCGAAGGAGATCACATCAGGGTGGACGGTGAACTTGAGCAACTCCCTTATAATTGAGCTGGCCATTTTATGGGTTCGGGAGGCGAAGGCTTCCTCCCAGTTGGTGGTGTATTTCCCGTCAAAAACCGACGCCGGAGCCCTGATTTCGGTCAAAATATCAACCTCCATCGCTTTCCTCCTGAAGGAAATTAAAAACCGCCTGTGCTATAACACAGGCGGCCTGCTAACCCACCTTTCAAGAACTATGAGCACGAGAAATAGCCCCACAACTGAACTCATCCGGAGTCGCACCGTATACCTCAAGCTTCCTCGCTTTTGGCCACTATATTATAGCACGCCCACTGCCCTGCGTCAAGCCGGCAAAGTAAATGTCCCCGGCATGGGGGCTCCGCCCCCGCACCCCCTTTTGTCCCTTTCCCCTGGCAGGGAAATGGAATTTCCCCCTTTTCCCCGCCTGTTCTATAATTTACCTGGGACGGAATATGGAAAGAGAAGCGCTCATTTCGGCCATAAGGCGGATAACCAATGCCATAAATTCAGCTATGGACCTGGCCACCACATTGCAGTTCATAACCAGCACCACTGCCGAGGTCCTGGGAATGGATTCATGTTCCATTTACCTCCTGGACAAATCGGGGGAGTATCTGGTGCTCAGGGCCTCAACGGGGCTTGCCCCTCAGGCCATAGGCAGGGCGAAGCTCCGCCTCGGGGAAGGGCTTACGGGATGGGCCGCCCTCCACGGAGTTCCGGTAGCGGTGAAGGATGCCGCCTCCGATCCCCGCTTCAAGTATCTGCCCGAAACGGAAGAGTGGCGGTTCAAGTCCCTCATGGCCGTCCCCCTTTCCATCCAGGGCCGGGTTATCGGGGCGATGAACGTTCAGACCTCTTCTTACCACGATTACACCCAGGAGGAAGTGGAACTCCTCAGCCTGGCAGCCGACCTGGCCGCCGGTGCCATTGAGAAGGCCATACTATACGATAACATGCAGCGCCAGCTGGAGGAACTCTCGGCCCTGGCCGAGGTCAGCAGGACCATTGTTTCCCCCCTTTACCTTGACGATGTCCTCAGGCTGGTGGTGGAGATGGCCGCCAGGATGATGAAGGCCGACGGTTCATCCCTCCTCATCCTGGACGATGGGGGCCAGCTTTCCACGCGGGCCTCCTACGGCCCAGCCAGGACTCTCCCCGGGCTTGAGGAAGTGGCGAAAAAAGGCGAGCCTGCGGTCTCACCCGGCCCCCCTTCCTTCCTCGCTGTCCCCCTTATCCTGCGGGAACAGATCCGGGGAGTTCTGGCCTGCTACACCGAAAAGCCCCGGAATTTCACCCGGGAAGAGGTCAGGTTCCTCTCAACCCTGGCGAACCAGATAGCCCTGGCCGTTGAGAACGCCACCCTCATCACCGGGATGAACCTGATAAGGGAGATGCACCACCGCATCAAAAACAACCTCCAGACCGTAGCGATGCTCCTCAGGATCCAGATGGCGGAGGAGGAAAACCGGTCGGTAAGGCGCTCCTTCCAGGAAGCCATAAACAGGATCCTGAGCATTGCCGCCGTCCACGAGTTCCTCTCAAGCCAGGGCTTCCATCAGGTGGACATCCTCGCCCTTGTGGAAAAACTCAGTTCCCTTCTGACCGAAAACATGAAGGTCCCCGGCCAGGATATAACGGTGAAGGTTCAGGGCCTGCACCTTTTCCTTCCCGCCCGCCCTGCCACGGCCCTCGCCCTTGCAGTCAACGAACTCCTCCAGAACGCCCTGGAGCACGCTTTCATCGGGAGGGAACAGGGAACCATATCCGTTACGGTGGGGCGGTCGGGAGATCGCTTCTCCGTTGAAGTTGCTGATGACGGGGTGGGCTTCAGCGAGCCCGAAACAAAGCAAACCCTCGGCCTTCAGATAGTCCGAACCCTTGTGGAGGAAGATCTCAAGGGGTCCTTCACAATAGAGAGGGGGGATGAAGGATGGGGAACCCGAGCCTTCATAGAAGCTCCCCTTCCCAGGAGCTCAACCCCGAACTGAATCAGGGGGAAAGGCCCAGGCCTGAGCCCTACATAAACCTGGAGGAAGCGGTGGCTGCGGTGGAGAGCAAGCTCGCCAATACTTCCTGCACCACCGCTTACCCCGTCCTTTTGATGCTCTCAGGCCTTCCGGGGACGGGGAAATCCTACCTGGCCAGGAAGCTCTGCGAGAGAATCCCTTTCGTGGTGGTGGAATCGGATTTCGTCCGCAAGACCCTCTTCAATCCCCCCACTTATTCCCCGCGGGAAAGCGCCCTCGTCCACAGGGTCTGTCACATCCTGATTGACAGGCTCCTGAGGAAAGGGCTGAGGGTGATCTTTGACGCCACAAACCTTTCGGAAGTCCACCGGGAATACGTTTACCGACTGGCGGAGAAGAACAATGCGAAGCTCGTCATAGTGCAGACGGTGGCTCCGGAGGAAGTGGTGCGGGAAAGGCTTGAGAAACGCCACAGGGCCAGGGACGACCACGATATTTCCGATGCCGACTGGAACGTTTACTCCCGGATGAAGCAATACCAGCAACCCATTGGCAGGCCCCACATCGTGGTGGATACGAGCAAGGACCTGGAGGAGGAAATCCAGAAGATCATGCGGGTGCTCCAGCGATGAGAGCTCTGATAATTTTCAACCCGGCAGCAGGCCCGCGACGCAACTGGGAGGCTCTCGTCAGAGCGGCCGGCGTCCTGGAAAAGGGGGGATGGAAGACGGAGATCGTGGAAACCGAGAGGAGCGATGAGGTCTATTCGCTTGCAAGGGAAGCGGCCTCCCTCCGCTACGATGCGGTTATAGCTGCAGGAGGCGACGGCACCGTCAACGGCGTGGTCAATGGGATAGTGGGGACGGAAACGGCTCTCGGGGTTCTGCCCCTCGGCACCGGGAATGTCTGGGCCAGGCAACTGGGCCTGACCTCCGTCAACCTTTTCCTGAGCTCTCCCGATGCCTCCAGGGCAGCGGAAATTCTGCTGGAATCCTCCGTAGCTCAGGTGGACGTCGGCGTGGCCAACGGCCGCCATTTCCTCCTGTGGTGCGGGATAGGGATAGATGCCCTGGTTACCGAGGAGGTGGAATCTCATCCGGCAATGAAGAGGAGGCTCGGGGCGGCCGCCTTTGTGGCGGCAGGGGTGATAACGGCCATAACTTTCCTGGGCACGAAGACGATCTTCCAGGTTGATGGGAAAGCTTTGAAGCGGAGGATAATCCTGGCTATAGTGAGCAACGTCCGCCTTTACGGGGGGATGATAAACGTTGCGCCTTACGCCCGCCTGGACGATGGCCTGCTGGACCTCTGCATCTTCAAGGGCTACCGGTTCCCCCAGCTCATCCATCACGTCTGGACCGTGTTTTCCGGCAGGCACGTGAGCGATCCGCTGGTGGAAATGAAGCGCGTGGCTCGCCTTGCAGTGAGGACCGCGCAGCCTTTCTCCATCCAGGTGGACGGGGAACCGATAGGCAAAACCCCGGTTCAGATAGAAGTTAAGCCCCTGGCACTCAGGGCCCTAATCCCCCCCACCTGCCCGCCCGATCTGTTCAGCCCCCGGGGAAAGTGAACTCAATGGGACTTGCGCAGCGCGGCGCCTTCCCTCTGAGCCAGGGCGCCTGATGCCTGGCATCCCCTTCGCAGTATTTCAAGAGCATGCGAGGCCTCCGGCGCGAGCACCGCAGTAATTCGCATGTGCGCCCCCAGGCGGGTGTCCGCCTTCGGCACCCATTCGCGCTTTCCGTCTGCGCACCGGACTATGATGCACCCCGGTGGAAGTCCAAGGGAGCGTATCTCACGGCCCTCAAACGGGGAATTTGGCTCAACAGTAAATTCCACAACCACCGGTTTCCTCAGGGCGGGCAGTTCCCCGCCGCGCTTCAGATCCCGCTCCAGGAGTGCCTCGTAAATGGGAAGATCTTTAAGGGATTCAGCCACAATGTAGGCGAAGAAGCAACTCACCAGCAGGGGCAGCATTAGCAGATAACTGCCGGTCATCTCAACAATGAGCATGATGCCCGTTAAGGGAGCCCGGACTATTGCAGTGAAGTAGGCTGCCATCCCCACGACCGCGAATGTCTCGGGTATCGGCACAACGCCTGGCAATAAGCTGTGGGCTAAACGCCCAACCGCCAGGCCTATCAGTGCGCCGAGCACAAGCAGGGGAGCAAAAATGCCGCCAGGGGCACCCGTTCCGTAGCTGATGAGGGTGAGCAAAAAGCGAGCGATGAAGAAGAGGGGGATGACAGTTAAAAGCACCTCGCCTTTGAGGATGGCCTCCACCAGAGCGTCCCCACTGCCAAGCATGATGGGCGAGAACCAACCCATTAATCCGACTATCCCTCCCGTCAGCGCCACGGCGGGCAGCATCAGGCGGGCTGGCAAACGACTGTATGCCTCTACACTGGCTAACAGTCCGCGGTTGAATAACACCCCCAGCAGACCAGCTATTGCTCCCAGCAGGGCGAATACAGGCAGGGAAGCCAGTGGAGGAGCAGGGTAACTCGGAACAGAGAAGATCGGGAATTGACCTGAGCCGAGTCGCGCCACTACATCTGCTATGATTGCTGCCACAAGGGTAGCTCCAAACACAATGGGCTGGAAATCGCCCCTTAACTCCTCAAGCACAAATATCACGCCGGCGAAGGGAGCATTGAAGGCAGCGGCTAACCCTGCTCCTGCCCCGGCCGAAATCAGGGTCAGGCGTTCCCTCTCTGATACCTTCAGCCACCGCGATATAGCATCGCCAACAGCGCCGCCCATTTGAACCGTTGGGCCTTCACGGCCCAGAGTCAACCCACTGCCGATCGCAATGATTCCCCCGAAAAATTTCACTGGCAAGACGCGCTTCCATTCCAGTTCGCGAAGCCGGCGAAGGACGGCTTCCAGATGGGGAATGCCACTTCCGCTGGCTTCGGGCCCATAGCGCCGCGTGATGGTAACGGCGGCTGCTGCTCCCAGCATGGTGAGCAACACAGGGAAAATCCACCCCACCACTGGCATCCTGTGCGCCCAGGAAACAAGCTCTTTCCTCAGGATTCCTGCGCCAGTTAACGCAGCACGAAACGATATGGCGACGACGCCGGCGCAGGCGCCAACCAGCGCAGCGCGGGGAAAAATCCGCCTTCTTTGTTGTCTGGCTTCAAGGTATTCCTGAATCTCGGAGCATTCTGATTCACAACCGGGAAGTTCCTCGGTCATTCTCTCACCTCCTCCAGGTTAAAGTAACCACCTGCCAGGGCCAGAAGGTGCTCCCCTGCACGCGGTTCATAACCTCTGGGTGCCATCCCCAACGCCTTACTGGCGGCCTCGCCAGTAGCGGGGAAGTGGGGTGTCCCTCTCACCCTCGTCCGTT
>DAOUBN010000120.1:0-2004 GCA_034432815.1 Anaerolineae bacterium
ACGCCCCGGGCGCCTGCGGAGGGAGGGGTCGGAAAGGGCTCCCAGCCGATATCAGAGCTCAGGGCGGAGTGGCGCGCATGGCCGACCCCGAGCATATCCTCAAAATAATGGATGCCGTAACCATACCCGTGATGGCCAAATGCCGGATCGGGCATTTTGTGGAGGCACAGATCCTGGAGGCACTGGGGGTTGATTTCATTGACGAAAGCGAGGTGCTTACCCCGGCGGACGAGGAACACCACATAGATAAGCGCAAGTTCAAAGTGCCCTTCGTCTGCGGTTGCCGGAACCTGGGCGAGGCCCTCCGCCGCATCGCCGAAGGGGCTGCCATGATCCGGACCAAAGGGGAAGCCGGAACCGGAAACGTGGTGGAAGCGGTGCGCCACATGAGGGCGGTCTGGGATGAGATACGCCGCCTCCAGAATATGCCGGAAGAGGAACTCATGGCAGCCGCCAAGGAGATGGGGGCTCCATACGAGCTCGTGAAGGAAGTGGCCCGCCTGGGGAGGCTCCCTGTGGTCAATTTCGCCGCCGGCGGGATAGCTACCCCGGCTGATGCCGCCCTGATGATGCAGCTTGGGGCAGATGGAGTGTTCGTGGGAAGCGGCATTTTCAAATCCGAGAACCCGCCCAAGAGAGCAAGGGCCATTGTGGAAGCCGTGACCCACTACAACGATCCCGACATCCTGGCCAGGATCTCAAGGGATCTGGGCGAACCCATGCCCGGCATCCTGATAAGTGCCATACCGGCGGAGCAGAGGATGGCCCAGCGGGGGTGGTAAGATGCCGCGGAGAAGCTATAAGTTCAGGATCGGGGTTCTCGCCCTTCAGGGAGATTTCCGGGAACACATTGAAATGCTCAGAACCCTCGGGACGGAGGCGGTGGAAATCCGTCTCCCCCATCACCTCAACGGGCTTGACGGAATAATAATCCCCGGCGGAGAGAGCACCTCAATAGGGAGGATCGGGGAGAGGTATGGGCTCCTGGAACCCCTGAGGGAATGGGCGCTTCAGGGAAAGCCCCTGTGGGGCACCTGCGCTGGCATGATCCTGATGGCCAAAGATGTGGGCATGGACCAGCCCATCCTGGGGGTGATGGATATCACCGTAATAAGGAATGCCTTCGGCCGCCAGAAAGATAGCTTTGAGATTGACCTAAAAATACCGGCTCTGGATGGAGTAAGCACGCGCCGGGAAAAGGGCAAACCCTTCAGGGCTATCTTCATACGAGCTCCTCTCATCAGCTCAGTCGGGCCAGGGGTTGAGATCCTGGCCACCTTGGACGAGGGCTCTATCGTGGCGGCGAGGCAGAAGAACATGCTGGCCACCGCCTTCCATCCCGAGTTGACGGATGATACCCGCTTTCACCGATACTTCCTGGAGATAGTGCGCGGAACTAAGTGATAAGGCCCTTAAGCACCCCCCTGGATTTATGGCTGATACTGAGCCTGGAAGGTAAAGGCAGGGGTTTTGGGCTGGCACCGGAAAGATACGGGGCCTGGCAACGGGCTTTTCTATCGCTGGCTTGCTTCCCCCTGGCCGAAGCAAGCCTCGCTACCTACATTATGCAAGGGAAGGTCAGGGGGTTCATCCAGACACGCAGAGATTACGGGCGGGAGGGAGTTGAGATAATCTACCTCGCCCCCGCCCCATACTGTGACGGGTTCTCAACCGCCATCCTGGAAGAGCTTGTGAACTACGCCTCCTGGCGCCTCGGAAGCCTGGGGGTAAAAAGGCTTTTCATTGATGTCCCCGAAGGCGAGGAAACCTTATTCCGTCAGTCAGGCTTTTCCGTCTACGCCCGCGAATTCCTGTATCCGGTAGATTCATTGCCTGGGGGACTGCCCGAACCCGGGATGTGGTTGCCCGTGGGGATAGAGGAAAAGATCAGCCTTGAGAAAATGTGTCAGACCATAACGCCGACGCCGGTCCGGCGGATAGAAGGCGATTTCCCTGGAAAAAGGCCCGGCCTCTTACACCGGTTCATGGTGGAGAGGAGAGAGA
>DAOUBN010000121.1:0-1696 GCA_034432815.1 Anaerolineae bacterium
TTGATTTGTTTTTCTGGGGGCACATCCCCCACGCCCCCTGCCAGGGGGCTTTGCCCCCTGGACCCCCATTTCGGGGGACACCCCCCGCAACCTCTTAAGGTTCAATCACGAAATAATCCCCCTCGCCCACCGGGAGGCGGGAAAGGTCCTGCCAGCGGTAGATGCCTACCGCCAATCTGTATTTGCCCGGGGGGACGCTCAGGAAACGCTCATCGCGGTAAACGTAGCCAGGAACCCAGGAAGATGTCCCCATCTCCGTCAGCCAGAAGGGAGGCCCATCGCTCTGGGCTACTTTCCGGCCCTGTTCGTCCAGAACGTGGACGAAGACCGAATAATCCTCCGGGATTGGATTGAGGGCCTGCCAGTAAAGGGTAAGGCGCAGAGGCTTTCCCGGGTTGAGGTCGTAACCTCTCAGGCTGATTATTCCTCCGAAATCAGCCCTGACAGGCCTCTGAGGGGAAAGTTCCCCCTTTCCGGACGCCTCAAAGGGGCAGCGCTCAGGGGGGACAAGCCGACAGAGGAAGTCCGAACTCCGCCTGAAGGCAGCCACCTGGGCCACGGTTCCCCCATGCAGAAGCACCAGAGGCCCCTCCGCCCTGAAACCGCTCACCCTCCACTTATCCCCCGCTGAAACCTCCACAGCTACGACGAAATACTGCCCCAGGTCCCACGGAATGGTGTCCACCATCACAGTTTCGCCGGGCTTCCAGAGGCGAGGGGGATACCAGATGAGGGTTGGCGATGGGTGGATGGGCGTTCCGGCGAAGGGCTGGCCCTTCTCGTTCAGGATGGAAATGCTCACCCGGAGGTTTTCAGGAAGGGGGGCCAGGGGTTCCCAGTAGGTGCGGACGGTGAGGAGCTTCCCCTCCCGATACTTCACCAGTTCCAGTCCCTTAAAGAGCAACCTGCCTTCAAAGCATACTTCGGCAGGGTAGGCGGGATGGGGATCCTTCACCCTGGCGAAATTGAAGAACTCATCGGGAAGTTCCCGGGCTCCTTCGCCCTTCTTCAGCAGGATGTAGCCGTCAGAGGCGTCCACGATCCCGAAGCCTTTGTCCAGGAGTTCCTGGAACCTCTTGCGGAAATCGCTGGGGTGCATATCAGTGGTGGAGGTCACATCCAGGAGGATGAAATCGGCGTTTCCAGTGGAAGGAAAGGGGTAGATCTCGGTTCTGTCAGTGAAATGGGGGTATAGCCCGACAGTGGTGGCGAGAGGGGATTCCGGCGGGATCTGGGAGGCGAAGCGGGAGAGGAAGAGGTGATGAGGGGTTACCTCCGGGAAAGGGACATTCCAGGCCAAAGGGGTGAAACCCCTCAGGAAATGCAAGCCCAGGGCAGCGGCGACCATCCAGGCTGAAAGGGCCGGCCAGGCTCTCTTTCCCTGCCTTGTCATCCCGAAGAGGGCGGAAAGGGTCAGGAAGGGCAGGAAAATGGCGGAGTAGTGCTGCTCGCCGGTGTAGGTCGGAGGGTAATTGCTCAGGACGTTGAGCAGGAAGAAAGGGGCAGCCAGGCCCAGGATTTCAGGGGCGAGGAGAGACAGGAAGCCGGTGTGGGCCAGCAGGAAAGCGGCGTAACCGGGTCCCCGTTGAAGGATCAGGCCCGCCGCTTCCTTAAGGCCCTGAAGGTCCCGGTAACGGGCAATGTAGAGGTAATTTTCCCCGAAGGCCTGCCTGGCATAATGGGGTATGATGAGGCC
>DAOUBN010000122.1:0-1852 GCA_034432815.1 Anaerolineae bacterium
TTTCCGCCGCCGGCTCCACGGCCGGGACCCCCCCCGCCGCCGTGAAGGAAGCTCGCCGGAAGGGCATCAGGGCAGCGCTTTTCCGCCCCCAGACCCTCTGGCCTTTCCCCGAAAGGGAGCTAAAGGCCCTCAGAGGGAGGGTGGATAAAGTGCTTGTTGTTGAGATGAATCAGGGCAAGATGCTCCGGGAAGTGCAGCGCTTCTTCCCCCAGGCCACTGGCTACAACCGAACCGATGGCGAAGTCATAACTCCCGGCGAAATCCTGGAAGCCCTGGAAAAGCTCTCAGGGAGGTCAGGCGATGAAGCTGCATGAGTATCAATCAAAGCAGATTTTCGCCCGCTACGGGATCCCCATACCTCAGGGTGAAGTGGCCTCAACTCCGGAAGAGGCCAGGGCCATCGCTGAAAAGCTCGGCAGGGCCGTGGTGGTGAAAGCCCAGGTCCTGGTTGGGGGCAGGGGCAAAGCCGGAGGGATACGCCTCGCCCGGAGCCCGGAAGAGGCTGAGAGGGTGGCCTCTCAGATCCTCTCCATGGAAATAAAAGGCATTCCGGTGAGGAGAGTCCTGGTGGACGAAGCCCTGGACATAGCCAGGGAGCTATACCTGGGCGTGGTGATTGACAGGGTCCAGGGCAAGCCGGTGATGATGGCCTCCTCCGAAGGCGGGGTTGATATAGAAGAAGTGGCCCGCCGTAGCCCCGAAAAGATCGTAAAAACCACCATTGACCCTTTCCTGGGCCTGAGGCCATACCAGGCACGGGAGCTGGCCCTGGGGATCGGGCTGGAAAAATCCCTCCTCAATTCTTTCACCTCCATCGCCACAGGGCTTTACCGCTGCTTCTCCGAGAACGATGCCTCCCTGGCCGAGATAAACCCCCTTGTTCTTACCCCTGATGGGCGCCTCCTGGCTGCTGATGCCAAAATCGTTATAGATGATAACGCCCTCTTCCGCCACCCCGACCTGGCCGCCCTGCGCGACCCTTATGAGGATACCCCATCCGAGCGGGAAGCCCGGGCCCACGGGTTGAGTTATGTCCAGCTGGATGGGGAAATAGGCTGCATGGTTAATGGCGCGGGCCTGGCCATGGCCACAATGGACATCATAAAGCTCTACGGCGGCAACCCGGCTAACTTCCTGGACATAGGGGGAGGAGCGCGGGCCGAGCAGGTGGCGGCGGGCCTCCGGATCATCCTCTCAGATCCCAGGGTGAAAGCCGTCCTCATCAACATCTTCGGAGGGATAACCCGGTGCGATGAAGTGGCCAGGGGCATCCTGGAGGCCATGAAGGAGGTGGAAGTCAGGGTGCCGATGGTGGTGAGGCTTGTGGGGACCAATGAGGAAGAGGGGCGTCGCCTCCTGGCCGAAGCCAATATCACCACCGCTTCTTCCCTGAACGAGGCCGCCGAGAAGGTGGTGGCTCTGGCGAAAGGCTAAATCGGTGAGGGGCTCCTGGCCCCTTTGCCCCAACCCGCTGGGAGTCTTAAGCGTAGCTGAGCCACGGTAACCGGGGGCGGGAAAATCCAGATTTCCCCGCCCTCATTTGTTCTTGGTTTGCCCGGTTAAGGGTCCCACCCCTGGGCGGGTTGCAGGAAAAACAAGGGGTGCAGGAGGATTCCGTCCCCCTGACGGGGGGAGGTGGGGGGTGTCACCCCCCCACTTTTTCCCCACCCTCGTTTGCTGAGGGCTTGCCCACGTTCAGGATCCCACTCGTGGCCAAGTTGCAGGAGAAGACTGCTCGCCCCTTGATTTGTTTTCCCTCGGGGGACACCCCCCAGAACCCCCCGGGAGGGGCTCTGCCCCCTCCACCCCCGTGAAAGGGAAAACAGGGGGTGCAGGGGGACGGAGTCCCCCT
>DAOUBN010000123.1:0-22433 GCA_034432815.1 Anaerolineae bacterium
TTAAGCTCATAGTTCCCGTTGCCCTTGAGCCTGGCTCCAGGTTCGCCATCCGTGAAGGAGGAAAAACCGTAGGCGCAGGAGTAATAACCAAAATCATTGAGTAGCCTGTTCCCCATGCGCCATTCGCAATTTCCGAGGAGGTGAGGCCTTTATGGCCAGGCAGAAGATAAGGATAAAGCTCAAGGCTTACGATCACAGGCTGCTGGACGAATCAGCGAAGCAAATAGTGGAGGCTGCGGAGCGGACAGGGGCGAGGGTGGTGGGCCCTGTGCCCCTGCCCACCAAAATTGAACGCTTCTCCGTAATCCGCTCCCCCTTCATTGACAAGCGCTCAATGGAGCAGTTTGAGATAAGGACTCACAAGCGCCTCATTGATGTGCTGGATCCAACTTCCAGCACCATTGACACCCTGATGAGGCTGAACCTTCCGGCAGGCGTTGACATAGAAATCAAGCTCTAATCCAACCGCGTGGAGTGGCTTAAAATGAAAGGGATCATAGGCAAGAAATTAGGCATGACGCGCATCTTCAACGAGAAAGGCGAGGCCGTGCCTGTGACCGTTATCCAGGCTGGGCCCTGTTTCGTGACCCAGGTCAAGACCGAGGAGAAGGATGGTTACAAGGCCATCCAGCTCGGGTTTGAGGAGGTGAAGCCCAAGAGCCTCACCAGGCCAGAACTGATGAGGCTCAAGAAGAACCACCTCCCGCCCCTCCGCTACCTCAAGGAGATAAGGGTTGACAACCCCGAAGATTACCAGGTGGGCCAGAAGATAACCGTGAGCATCTTTGAGGTGGGGGAGAAGGTGGATGTCACAGGCTGGACCAAAGGGCGGGGGTTTGCGGGAGTGGTCAAGCGCTGGGGCTTCGGAGGCGGCCCCAGGACCCACGGCCAGTCCGACCGCACCAGGGCTCCTGGTTCAATAGGGGCCGGAACCGATCCCGGGCGGGTCATCAAGGGGCTGCGGATGGCCGGAAGGATGGGCAATGAGCGGAGGACCGTCCAGAACCTTGAGGTAGTGTTCGTGGATCCCCAGCGCAATTTGCTCGGAGTGAAGGGAGCAGTGCCTGGGGCGAGGAACAGCCTGGTGATAATAAAGCAAGCCAGAAAGACTGAAGAGAAGAGGAAGAAGTATGTCTAAAACGGAGGAGCGTATGCCGCAGGTTCCCGTTTACAACATGGAAGGGCAGGTTGTGGGGGAAATCCATCTCAGAGACGATATATTCGGCATAGAGCCTCATGTGGCGGTCATGCACCAGGCTCTGGTGAGGCAGCTGGCCAACGCCCGCCTGGGCACCCACAGCACTAAGACGAGGGGCGAGGTGAGGGGCGGCGGCCGGAAGCCCTGGCCTCAGAAGCACACCGGCAGGGCGCGCCAGGGTTCCATAAGGGCACCTCACTGGGTTGGAGGAGGCATTGTCTTCGGCCCCAAGCCCAGGAGCTACTACCAGAAGATGCCCAAGAAGATGCGCCGCCTGGCCTACAAGTCCGCCCTCTCGGTCAAGGCCAGGCAAGACCAGATCGTCATCCTAGACGAACTGCATTTTGATGAGCCCAAGACCAAAGCCATGAAGGAGCTTCTCTCCAGGCTGCCGGTCAACGGGAGCGTTCTCATCCTCCTGCCCTCAAAGGACGAGAACATCCAGAAATCGGCCAGCAACCTGCCTAACGTCAAGACGATCCTGGCCAATTACCTCAACATAAAGGACCTTCTCGGCTACGATTACCTGGTCATGCCCAGGAAGTCGGTGGAGGTCATTGAGTCTATACTGGGGTGAGGATGGAGGTTGACCATGCACCTTTACGAAATCATCCGCAGGCCGATTGATACGGAGAAGACGAGGGCGCTGGCGGAACTGGGGCAGTATGTCTTTGAAGTGGACCCGCGGGCCAACAAGATCCAGGTGAAGCAGGCTGTGGAGAAAATTTACAACGTGAAGGTGGAAGAAGTCAGGATCATAAAGCTTCCGGCCAAGAGGGCCCGCCGGGGTTACCGGATTGTCGTGAGGAAGCCTGCGAGGAAGAAGGCTGTTGTGAAGCTGGCTCCAGGCCAGAAAATCCAGATATTTGAGGGAGTGTAGCGATGGGGATAAGGGTTTATAAGCCTACTTCCCCCGGCAGGAGGGGGATGAGCGTCTCCACCTTTGAAGAGATAACGAAGGATGAGCCCGAGAAGTCCCTCGTGGTCCCTCTCAAGAAGCACTCCGGGCGGAACCACCAGGGCCGGATCACCGTCCGCCACCGCGGGGGTGGCCACAAGCGGCTCTACCGCATCATTGACTTCAAACGGGACAAGTTCGGGGTCCCGGGCAAGGTCATAGCCATTGAATACGACCCCAACCGCTCGGCCCGGATCGCCCTCATCCAGTATGCCGATGGGGAGAAGCGCTACATAATTGCCCCCCTCGGCCTGAAGGTGGGCGATACGGTGATGTCGGGGCCTGATGCCGAGATAAAGGTGGGGAATGCTCTCCCTCTGGCCAACATACCCGTGGGAACCCTGATCCACAACATTGAGCTTTACCCCGGAAGAGGGGGGCAACTGGTGAGGGCGGCTGGGACCGCTGCCCAGCTCCTGGCCAAAGAGGGGGATTACGCTCAGGTCCGGCTCCCCTCGGGAGAGATAAGGCTGATACATTTAAAGTGCATGGCCACCATCGGGCAGGTGGGGAATGTGGACCACGCCAATATAAGGCTCGGGAAGGCCGGAAGGAAGCGCTGGCTCGGGTGGCGTCCCACTGTCCGCGGTTCAGCCATGAGCCCGAGGGACCACCCCCATGGCGGCGGCGAGGGAAGGGCTCCCATAGGCCTTCCTCATCCCAAGACGCCGTGGGGCAAGTGTGCTCTGGGCAAGAAGACCCGCCACAACAAGCTCACCGATAAGTTCATAATCAAGCGCAGGAAGTGAAGGGGGCGGAGGTGGTGATATGAGCCGGTCTCTCAAGAAAGGGCCTTATGTGGATCCAAAGCTTCTCAAGAGGATTGAGGAGATGAACAGGACCGGGGAGAAAAGGGTTATAAAGACCTGGTCCAGGGCTTCGGTCATAGTCCCCCAGATGGTCGGCCACACCATCGCGGTGCACGATGGCCGTCGCCACGTCCCGATATACATTACCGAGCAGATGGTGGGCCACCGGCTTGGGGAATTCGCCCCAACCCGGACTTTCAGGGGCCACACCGTCAAAGAGAAGAAAACCCAGGTCACCAAGAAAAAGTAAGGAGTAACGGGCGATGGAAGCCTTCCAGGTCAGAGCGGTCAGCCGTTACGTCAGGATATCGCCTCAGAAAGTGCGCCGGATCCTGGGGCAGATCAGGGGGAAACAGGTGGATGAAGCCCTTTCCCTCCTGGAATTCATGCCCCAGAAGGCCGCCAGGATAGTCTCCAAGACAATAAAATCGGCGGTGGCCAACGCCGTGGAGAACTACGGCCTTTCCAGGGAAGACCTCTACATCGCTGGCATCTTCGCCGATCAGGGGCCGACCCGCCGTTGGAGGCGCTTTGCGGCCAGGGGGCGTGTGCGCCCCATCCGCCGGCGCTATTCTCATATAACCGTCATTGTGGCCGAAAGAACACCTTAAAGGAGGGAAGCTTGGGCCGGAAAGTTCATCCCATCGGATTCAGGCTCGGTTACAATAAAGAGTGGTTCTCGGTCTGGTATGCCGAGGGAAGGCAATACGCTGAGTTCCTCCACCAGGACCTGAAGATCCGCCAGCTCATTGATAAGGAGCTCAAAGATGCGGCCGTTTCCAGGGTCAAGATAGAACGCTTTCCCAAGCAGATCAACATAACGATTCATTCCGCGAAGCCCGGGATGGTCATCGGCCGCAAGGGGGCTGAGATAAACAGGCTCCGCCAGCAGCTTGAGGAGCTCACAGGCCAGAGGGTGAACATAAAAGTTGAAGAGATAACGAAGCCAGAGCTTGACGCTGTCCTGGTGGCCAGGAGCATCGCCGAGCAGATAGAGAAGAGGGTCTCCTACCGCCGGGCCATGAAGCAGGCGGTGGCGAGAGCTATAAGGGCAGGAGCCAAGGGCATAATGATCCAGTGCAAAGGCCGGCTGGCCGGCGCCGAAATGGCCCGGAAGGAGACCGTCAAGGAGGGGAGGATCCCCCGCAACACCCTCAAAGCCGACATAGACTACGCTCTGGCGGAGGCCCTCACAACCCTGGGCAAGATCGGGGTCAAGGTCTGGATATACAAGGGAGATCTTCTGCCCAAGAAGCCCGAAGTTGAAGCTTTTGCCATTTCTGAGGAAGCCACTGCTTCAGAATGATTTGTGGAGGGTAACAGGCCATGTTGATGCCTAAGAGGGTCAAATACCGCAAGCAGCAGAGAGGGAGATTGAAGGGGAAGGCTTCAAGGGGAAACACCCTGGAATTTGGAGAATATGGCCTTCAGGCCCTTGAGCCCTGCTGGCTTACGGCTCGCCAGATAGAGGCTGCCCGCCGGGCAATAGTCCGCTTCGTGCGCAAAACCGGGAAGCTCTGGATCCGGGTCTTCCCCGACAAGCCCATAACCCGGAAGCCTGCTGAAACCCGGATGGGCGGCGGCAAGGGGAACGTGGACCAGTGGGTGGCGGTGGTCAAGCCCGGCCGGATAATCTTTGAGCTGGCTGGCGTCAGGGAGGAAGACGCCGAAGAGGCCTTCCGCCTGGCCGCCCACAAACTCCCCATCAAGACCCAGATCGTTAAGCGAGCTGAACTGGTTAAGGAGGTTTAGGAGATGAAGCCCCAGGACATAAGGGAAATGAGCGATGAGGAAATCAGGGCCAAAATTGAAGAGCTTTACCGTGAGCTCTTCAACCTGCGCTTCCAGAAGGCCATAGGGCAGGTCAAGAACACCGCCCGCTTCAAGGAAGTACGCAGGGACATCGCTCGCCTCAAGACAATTTTGAGGGAAAGGGAATTAGGCATCTATCCTCCCAAGGAGGGCTAAATGAGGGAGCGGAGAAAGAAGCTCGTAGGCCGTGTGGTCAGCGACAAAATGGATAAAACTGTGGTGGTTAAGGTGGAGCGCACCAAGCGCCACCCCCTCTACGGCAAAGTGATCACCGTGAGCAAGAAGTTCATGGCTCACGATCCCAAAAACGAGTGCCGTGTGGGGGATCTGGTGCGCATAATGGAATCAAGGCCCATAAGCCGGAGGAAGCGCTGGGTAGTTGTGGAAATCCTGGAGAGAGCGCAGGCCTGATGGAGGGTTGAGAGATGATCCAGCAGGAGACACGCCTCGTCGTAGCCGATAACACAGGCGCCAAGGAGATCCTCTGCATCCGGGTGTTGGGCGGCTCGGCCAAAAAATATGGCCGGGTGGGGGATATCATCATCGCTTCGGTTAAAGAGGCGACCCCCGATGCTCAAGTTGAGAAAGGGGATGTGGTGAGGGCAGTCATTGTGAGGACCGCCAAGGAATACCGGCGGCCCGATGGCACCTACATCCGCTTTGATGATAATGCCGCAGTAATAATTGACGAGCACGGCAATCCGAAGGGGACCAGGATCTTCGGCCCGGTGGCGAGGGAACTCCGCAGCAAGGGCTTCATGAAGATAATCTCCCTGGCTCCCGAAGTGGTCTGAAGGAGGCAAAATGAGGAAGATAAGGAAAGGCGATACCGTTGAAGTCATAGAGGGCGACGAAAAAGGTAAGCGTGGGACCGTCCAGAAGGTGATCATCGGCCGCAGGAGGGACGGCTCCCGTGATCCCAACGACGTGCGGGTCATAGTTTCGGGGGTGAACCTGGTGAAGAAGCACCAGAGGCGCCTCCCCGATGTGCGCACCCAGTATGGGATAATTGAGGTTGAGGCGCCCATCCACATATCCAACGTGGCCCTGGTCTGCCCCAAATGCGATAAACCCACAAGGGTGGGGTTCAGGGTCTTTGAGGACGGGACCAAGTCCCGTTACTGCAAGCGCTGCGGTGAACTCATTGATTGAGGAGGTAAAGAGGCATCATGGCTAAGGTCATGCCGAGGCTCAAAGAACGCTACCTCAACTATGTCGTCCCGATCATGATGCAGGAGTTCGGATACAAGAACGTGATGCAGGTTCCCCGCCTGGTGAAGGTGGTGGTGAACATCGGAGTTGGGGAGGCTGTTCAGAACCCCAAAGCCATAGATGCGGCTATGCAGGACCTGGCCACCATCACTGGCCAGAAGCCCATTGTCCGCAAGGCAAAGAAATCCATAGCCGCTTTCAAGCTGAGGGCCGGAACCCCCATAGGGGTGAAAGTAACCCTCCGGGGCGACAGGATGTATTACTTCCTGGACAGGCTCTTCAATGTGGCTCTGCCCCGGCAGAGGGACTTCAAGGGAGTGCCCCCCGATTCCTTTGATGGGCGCGGGAACTACACCCTGGGGCTCAGGGAGCAGCTGGTCTGGCCCGAGATTGATTACGCCAAAATTGACAAGGTAAGAGGCATGGAGATAACCATCGTCACCACAGCCGAAACCGACCAGGAAGCCAGGAGGCTCCTTGAGCTCCTGGGGATGCCTTTCAGGAAGTAAATCCCTGCGGCAGAGGAGGTAATAGTGGCCAGAAAGTGCATGAAATACCGCGAAATGCGCAGGAAATACAAGGTCAGAGTGAGGAACCGCTGCGAGCTGTGCGGCAGGCCCAGAGGCTACATCCGGCGCTTCAAGCTCTGCCGCATCTGCTTCCGGAAGCTGGCCCTTGAAGGTCTGATCCCGGGCGTCACCAAGGCCAGTTGGTGAGGAGGTGTGGGCATCATGACCATGACGGACCCTATCGCCGATATGCTTGCTCGCATAAGAAATGCCCTTATGGCCAGGCACAAAGAGGTCAAAATACCTTGTTCCAAAATGAAAGTCGCCATAGCCCGCATCCTCAAGGATGAAGGATATATTGAAGATTTCAAAGTCACAAAGGACAAGCCCCAGCCCGTGATCGTGATAACCCTGAAATACGATGAGGCGGGCAAGCCTGTAATCACCGGCCTCAAGAGGATAAGCAAGCCCGGGAGGAGGATTTACGTGGGGAGAAAGGAAATACCCAGGGTCCTGAGCGGGATGGGCATAGCCATCCTGTCCACCCCCAAGGGCGTCATGACCGACAGGCAGGCCCGCAGGCTCAGGGTTGGGGGCGAAGTGATATGCTACGTCTGGTAGGAGGTTAGCCGTGTCCAGGATAGGGCGAAAACCCATTCCCATCCCGCAGAGTGTGGAGGTAAAGATAGACGGCCTCACCGTTACCGTGAGGGGGCCTAAGGGCGAGCTTACCCGCACCTTCCCCGAAGGAGTCACGGTGGCCGTTCAGGATGGCCAGATCGTGGTGGGGAGGATCAGCGACGACCGCCGCCACAAAGCCTTCCACGGCCTTACCAGAGCCCTTCTGGCCAACATGGTGGAAGGGGTGACGAAAGGCTTTGAGAAGAAGCTGGAGATTGAAGGAGTAGGATACAAGGCCGAACTCCAGGGGAAGGATCTGGTCCTGTGGGTGGGGTATTCTCACCCCGTGAGGATTCAACCCTTGCCCGGAATAAGCTTCGTGGTGGACAAGAGCGGCCGCGAAATTACAGTGCAGGGGATAGACAAGGAGCTGGTTGGGGAGATGGCCGCCAGGATCCGGAGGGTTCGCCCTCCTGAGCCTTACAAGGGCAAGGGGATAAGGTATGCAGGGGAGCAGATACGCCGCAAGCAGGGCAAGGCCGGAAAGATAGGCAAAGGAGGTAAGAAGTGAGCTGGGAGAAGGATAGAGCCGAAGCTCGCAAGAGGCGCCACAGGCGTGTGCGCAAGAAAGTCTTCGGCACACCGGAGCGCCCACGCCTGAATGTCTTCCGGAGCCTCAAGCACATTTACGCCCAGATCATTGACGATACTATCGGCCACACCCTGGTGGCGGCTTCAACCCTTGACCCCGCTATCAGGGACAAGATAAAGGGGAAAACCAAGACCGAACAGGCCAGAGAAGTGGGGCGCCTTCTGGCCCAGAAAGCCCTGGCTAAGGGCATCACCAAGGTGGCCTTTGACCGAGGCGGATACAAATACCATGGCCGGGTCAGGGCCCTGGCCGAGGGCGCTCGTGAAGGCGGGCTGGAATTCTAAAGGGGAGGGATTGAGATGGAGTTCATGGAAGAATCCAGGCCCTTCGGGGTGGAGGAGCTTGATGAAAGGGTGATTGAGATAAAGCGCACGGCCAAGATGATGAAAGGAGGCCGCCGCTTCCACTTCCGCGCTCTGGTGGTGGTGGGCGACAACAAAGGCCGCGTGGGCATAGGGATGGGGAAGGCCACCGAGGTCCCCGAGGCCATCCGCAAAGGGCTGGAGAAAGCCAGGCGCAACATGGTCAAGGTCAACATCCTGGGGAACACCATACCCCATCCTGTCATGGCCAAGTTTGCGGCCAGCAAAGTCCTCCTGAAGCCTGCCACCCCCGGCACAGGCGTGATAGCCGGCGGACCCGTCCGGGCCGTCCTGGAAGCTGCCGGGATAAAGGATGTCCTGAGCAAGGCTTTCGGAAGCACCCAGCCCGTCAACCTGGTCAAAGCAACCCTCGCTGCTTTAATGCAGCTCAAAGATCCGGCTGAGGAGGCCAGAAGGAGAGGCAAGCCTCTTGAGGAAGTCCTTCCTTTCTGGATGAGGAGGCGGGAAAATGCAGAGGGGAAACGGTAAGATCAGGATAACCCTGGTGAAGAGCCCCATAGGCTACTCCAGGGAGCAGAAGGACACCCTCAAAGCCCTGGGGCTCAGGCGCCTCTGGCAGACGGTGGAAAAGGAGAAAAGCCCAACTATACTGGGAATGGTGAAGAAGGTATCCCATCTGGTAAAGGTGGAGGAGGTATCATGAAGCTTCACGATCTTCGCCCTCCTGAGGGGGCAAAACACCGGCGAAAGAGAGTAGGGCGTGGCAACGGCTCGGGCCACGGGACCTACTGCGGCAGGGGGATAAAAGGGCAGAATGCCCGTTCCGGCGGGAGAATGCCACCCTACTTTGAGGGCGGCCAGCTCCCGCTCGTGCGGAGGCTCCCCCACAAGCGGGGGTTCACCAACATCTTCAAAGTCCATTACACCCCCGTCAACCTGGAGAAACTGACCAGGTTCCCGGCCGGGGCCGAGGTCACCCCTGCTGTCCTGGCGGAGGCCGGAATCATAAAATCCGAAGATGAGCCCGTGGTCATCCTGGCCAGGGGGGAGATAGACCGGCCCCTGGTGGTGAAGGCACACCGGTTCTCCCAGAAAGCCAGAGAGAAAATCCTGGCCGCAGGCGGCACTGTGGAGGTCCTTCCCCTGAGAGGGAGGTAAAAGATGCTTCAGGCGATTAAGAACGCTTTCCGTTTCCCGGACCTGCGCAGGAGGATACTGTTCACCCTGGGGATAATAGCTCTCTACAGGCTTGTGGCTCATATCCCTGTCCCGGGGGTGGATCGGGTGGCCATCAAAAATCTCTTTGAGGCCAGCCAGCTCCTGGGCTTCCTGGACATGTTCTCGGGCGGGGCTATGTCCAGCTTCTCCATCATAGCGATGGGGGTTTACCCTTACATCACCGCCTCCATCGTGATGCAGCTCCTGGTCCCCCTCATTCCCAGGCTTGAGAACATGCTCAAGGAGGAAGGGGAAGAAGGGAGGCGCAAGCTTGAGCGCTACACCCACTGGCTCACGGTTCCCCTGGCCGCCCTTGAAGCCTTCGGGCAGGGGACACTGCTGGCAAGGGAGGGAGTCCTGGCCAACTTTGGCCTGGCCCCTGCAACCCTGCTCCCAACCCTGGCCACTATAACCACCCTTACGGCCGGAACCATCTTCGCCATGTGGCTGGGCGAACTCATAGACGAGAAGGGCATAGGCAACGGAATTTCCCTCATAATCTTCAGCGGCATAGTGGCCCAGGTTCCCCCAAGGGTGGGGAGGATCCTCATGAGCAAGCCCACCGACCTCATCATATTCCTGATAATCACGGCCATAACGATAGGCGCGATCGTTTACATCCAGCAAGCCCAGAGGAGGATACCTGTCCAGTATGGGCGCAGGGTCAGGGCCATAAGGGGCAACAGGGTTCTTGTGGTAGGAGGGCAGGGAACCCACATACCTTTAAGGGTGAACTCGGCCGGGATGATACCCCTCATCTTCGCCCAGAGCTTCCTGCTCCTTCCCGCCACCATCTCCAGTTACCTGATCTACGCTCCCAACAAGGTGATCTCCAGCGTAGCGGCCGGGATGAGCAGGGCCTTTGACCCTAAGAGCAACTTCTACTGGATTTCCTACTTCTTCCTTGTGGTTGCCTTCACTTACTTTTACACCGATGTCATCTTCAAGCAGCAGAACCTGGCCGAGTTCCTCCAGAGGCAGGGCGGCTTCATCCCGGGGATAAGGCCGGGCAAGAACACTGAAGAATACCTCAACAAAGTGCTGCAGCGCATAACCTTTGCGGGGGCCGTCTTCCTGGGCCTGGTGGCCATCCTCCCCTGGATCGTGCGCGACGTAACCGAAACCCAGATCATGCTCCTGACCAGCGCCGGCCTCCTCATCGTGGTGGGGGTTGTGATAGACACGATGCGCCAGCTTGAAGCCCAGCTCATCATGCGCCACTACGAGGGATTCCTGCGGAGGTGATGGGCGTGGCCGAGGGGCCCCTCTACATCGTTCTCATAGGAGCACCCGGGGCTGGCAAAGGGACTCAGGCCGCCCTCCTGGAGAAGGAACTGGGCATCCCTCACATCTCGTCCGGGGACATGCTAAGGGAGGCGGTGGCCCGGGGGACCGATCTCGGGCGGCTGGCCAAAAGCTACATGGATCGGGGGGAGCTTGTCCCCGATGAGGTGATGGTGAAGGTAGTGCTGGAGCGCCTCTCCATGCCTGACTGCCGGAAGGGGGCCATCCTGGATGGTTTCCCCCGCACCCCGGAGCAGGCGAAGGCGCTGGAAGAGGCCCTGGTTAAAGAAGGGAAGGCTATCTCCCTGGTTCCATACATAAAAGTTTCAATGGAGAAACTCCTGGAGAGGCTTGCCGGCAGGTGGATCTGCCGGAACTGCCAGGCTGTCTACCACATGGTCTACAATCCGCCGAAGGAAGATAAAAAGTGCGATGTGTGCGGCGGTGAACTTTACCAGCGGGAAGACGACAGGCCCGAGACGGCCCGTCGCCGTCTGGAAGTTTACTTCTCCCAGACGGCCCCTTTGATAGAGCACTACCGGAGGGCTGGTCTCCTGCGGGAGGTGGACGGGGAGAGAGGGATAGAGGAGATCCACCGGGAACTCCTGAGGATCATTGCCGAAGCTCGCAGCCGAAGCGGAGATGATTGTGATTAAATCGCCCAGGGAAATAGAGCTCATGAGGGAGGCCGGCAGGATCGTGGCCCTGACGCTGGCCGCCCTGGCGGAAAGAGTCAGAGAAGGGATAACGACGGCCCAGCTTGAGGAGTGGGCCGAAGAGATAATCCGGAAGCACGGGGGCATCCCTTCCTTCAAGGGCTACAGGGGCTACCCGGCTTCCATATGCGTATCAGTAAACGAAGAAGTGGTGCATGGGATTCCGAGCCGGAAGCGGGTCCTGAAAGAGGGCGATGTGGTGAGCATAGATGTAGGGGTTATATACAAAGGCTATCACGGCGATGCGGCTGTGACGGGCGGGGTGGGCCAGGTGACTGAGGAGGCCAGGAAGCTGATAGAAGTGGCCAGGGGGGCGCTGGAATCGGCCATATCGGCGGCCAGAGCCGGTAACCGCCTCGGGGATATATCCTGGGCTATCCAGAACTATGCTGAGAGCAACGGTTTCAATGTGGTGAGGGAATACACGGGCCACGGTATAGGCCGTTACATGCATGAGGACCCACAGGTTCCGAATGTGGGGGTTCCAGGGAAAGGGCCGCTCCTCAGGCCCGGCATGACCTTGGCTCTGGAACCTATGGTGGTGGCCGGCTCATGGGAGGTGGAGGTTCTCCAGGACGGCTGGACCGTGGTGACAAAAGATAGGAGCCTGGCTGCCCACTTTGAGCACACAATCGCCATAACCGATGGGGAAGCCGAAATTCTCACCAGGCTTTAGAGGAGGTAAAAGATGAAAGTCCGCCCTTCAGTGAAGCGTCGTTGCGCCAAGTGCAAGATAATAAGGCGCCGTGGGGTCGTGCGGGTAATCTGTGAGAACCCAAAGCACAAACAGAGACAGGGCAAGTAGGAGGCTCAGACTATGGCTCGTATAGCCGGCGTTGATCTGCCAAGAGATAAGCGCATAGAAGTGGCTCTGACTTACATTTACGGCATAGGTCTGCCCACAAGCCAGAGGATCCTGCTGGAGACGGGCGTTAACCCCAACACCCGGGTCAAGGACCTCACCGAGGAAGAGATAAGCCGCATCCGCGATTACATTGAGAAGAACCTCAAGGTGGAGGGTGACCTCCGCCGCGAGGTGGCGATGAACATAAAGCGGCTCATAGACATAGGCTGCTACAGGGGGATCCGCCACAAGCGGAACCTCCCCGTGCGGGGGCAGCGCACAAGGACCAACGCCCGGACCAAGCGAGGTCCTCGCAAGACCGTGGCCGGACGCGGCCGCAAGCGCGGAGCCAAGAAGAAGTAAGAGACATCAGGGTAGAGGGGGCGAAGCCCCATCCCGGGAGGCCGTGGGGGGTGTCCCCCAAAATAGGGGGTCCAGGGGGCGGAGCTCCCTGGCAGGGGGCCTGGGGGATGTGCCCCCAGAAAAACAAATCAAGGGGCGAGGAGCCACCCCCCTGCAACCCGCCCACGAGTGGGACTCTGAACGCAAGCAAACCCCCAGCAAACGAGGGTGGGTAAAATTTGGGGTGGAGGGGGCGAAGTCCCATCCCGGGGGGCCGTGGGGGTGCCCCCCTCTCCAGAAAATGAAAATTTACAACCAATACCAACTTTGCGAGGAGGAAGTATGGCTCAGAAAAAGGCGAAGAAAGCCAAGAAAAAAGAGAAAAAGATACCGCCTGTGGCCCAGGCCCATGTCCAGGCCACCTTCAACAACACCATAATCACCATAACGGACCACCAGGGCAACACCATACTCTGGGGAAGCTGCGGGACCCTGGGCTTCCGCGGCTCCAAGAAAAGCACGCCCTATGCAGCTCAGATGGCTGCCCAGAAAGTGGCCGAGCAGGCAAAACAACTGGGCATAAAAGAAGTTGACGTTCTCATCAAGGGACCGGGGCCTGGTCGGGAAGCGGCCATAAGGGCCTTCCAGACCGTCGGCCTCAAGATCCGGTCTATAGCTGATGTTACCCCAATACCTCATAACGGATGCAGACCGCCGAAGCGGAGGAGGGTGTAAATGGGAAGGTATACTGGTCCGGTTTGCAGGCTGTGCCGGAGAGAAGGGATAAAGCTTTACCTTAAAGGGGAGCGATGTTACACATCAAAGTGCGCAATGGAGAGGAGGCCATATCCTCCTGGAATGCACGGCCCTGACAAGCGCCGGGTCAAGCTTTCCGATTACGGCATCCGGCTCAGGGAGAAGCAGAGGCTGCGCCGCATCTACGGGGTCATGGAGCGGCAGTTCCGCCGCTACTTTGAAATGGCCTCCAAAGCAAAAGGGATGACCGGCCCGACTCTCATCACCATCCTGGAGAGACGCCTTGACAACGTCGTTTACCGGCTCGGGTTTGCCTCTTCCAGAGCTCAGGCTCGCCAGCTTGTCTCCCACGGCCACTTCACCGTCAATGGCCGTCGGGTGGATATTCCTTCTTACCTCGTCAAGCCGGGGGACATCATAGCCGTAAAGGAAGAAAGCCGCGATAAGCCATACTTCAAAGCCCTGGCTGAGACCCTGGCCCAGGCGAACGTTCCTCCATGGCTGAGCCTGGATCCCCTGACCATGACCGGGAAGGTGCTGGAAATCCCGCGCCGGGAAGATATAACCGACATCCCCATCAATGAGCAACTGGTAGTGGAATTCTATTCCAGATAGTGAAGGTGGAGGGGGTAAATTGGAGAGGTTTCTGCCCAAGATTGAGTGCTTAGCTGAAGCGAGAAATTACGCCAAATTCTCCATTGGCTACCTGGAAAGGGGCTTTGGAACGACCATAGGCAATGCCCTGAGGAGGGTGCTCCTTTCCTCCATCCCGGGCGCTGCCGTTACATCCATAAGGGTGAGCGGCATATACCATGAGTTTGCGCCCATCCCCCACTGCAAGGAGACGATGCTTGAGCTCATCCTGAACGTAAAGAAGATAAGGCTCAAACTTCATGGGGAGGATTCGGCCAGGCTGAGGGTGCAGGTGACCAGGGCTGGCGAGATCACCGCCGGCGACCTGGAATGCCCTCCGTATGTGGAGATCGTCAACCCCGAACAATACCTCCTCACGGCCGATTCCGACGAGGTGGACTTGGAAATTGAGATGACGGTCCAGAGGGGAAAGGGCTATTCCCCTGCCGAGGAACGCAGGAGGCTTCCTGTGGGCGAGATAGCCGTTGACGCCATATTCAACCCGGTGAGGAAAGTAAGCTTTGAAGTCCAGAGCGCCCAGGCTGGCTACCTCAGCAAGCTTGAGCGCCTCATAATGGAGATATGGACCGACGGGACCATCAGCCCTGAGGAAGCCCTGAAGACAGCTGCCAGCATCCTGGTGCAGCACTTCTCCTTCCTGGCCGAAACCAAACCCCTCCCCAGGGTTGAGGTGGAAGCTAAGCCCGAAGAGGCGCGGGAGCGTCTCCCTTATGATATAACCATAGACGAACTCGGGCTCACTTCGCGGGTATACAATGCCCTCCGCAGGGGAGGCATTTTCACCCTGGGTGAGATCCTGGAGAGGCTCGCTCAGGGAAGGAAGGGCTTTGAAGACATCAGAAACTTCGGTCCCAAAGCCTACGAGGAACTGGTCAAGGCCCTGGAAGAAAAGGGATTTCTGAAAGAAATTCCGGTGGTGGAGAGTTAAGATGAGGCACAGAGTAGCTAAGAAGAAACTGGGAAGAAGCGTTGGGCACAGGCGGGGCCTCTATAGAAGCTTGCTCACAGCTCTTTTCCGGCACAAAAGGATTGAAACGACCCTGGCCAAAGCCAAGGCCGTGCAGCCCCTGGCCGAAAAGCTAATCACCATAGCCCGCCGGGGCGACCTTCATTCCCGTCGCCTTATAGCTGCTTACCTGTGGGACAAGAAGGTGGCGACGGAGCTCTTCCGGGAGATAGCGCCCAAATACAAGGACAGGCCAGGCGGCTATACTCGCATCCTGAAACTCGGCTTCCGCCAGGGCGACGGAGCCGAGATGGCTATCCTGGAGCTCGTGGAATGAAATGGCCCTTTACCTCAAGGCCATACTGGAATACGATGGCACAAGATACCTCGGGTTCCAGATCCAGCCCCATGGACCTACTATCCAGGGGGAAGTGGAGCGGGCCCTTTACAGGTTGACGGGCCAGAAGGTAAGGATAAAGGCGGCTGGCCGGACCGATGCTGGAGTTCATTCAATGGGGCAAGTGATAGCCTTCCGGGTGGAATGGAAACACCCTCTTGAAGACCTACAAAGGGGGTTGAACGCCCTCCTGCCGGAGGACATTGTGGTGAAGGAGTTATCCCTGGCTCCGGAAGGCTTTCACCCCCGTTTCAGCGCTGTGAGCAGGGAATACCATTACACAATCCTTAACACGCCGTGGCCTTCTCCTCTTCGGGGGAGGTTTGCCTATCACTTTCCGGGCAAGCTGGACCTGGAGGCCATGCAGGAGGCGGCCTCCTACTTTGTGGGGGAGCACGATTTTGCTTCCTTCGGTTCCCCCACCCGGGGGGAGAACACAATCCGCCGGGTCTACAGGGCCGAGTGGCACAGGGATGGCGATTTCCTGCGCTTTGAAATTGAAGCCAACGCCTTCCTAAAGCGCATGGTCAGGCTAATGGTGGGGACCATGCTCCGGGTGGGGCAGGGCAAGATCCCACCGGAAGAAGTGAAGGCGATCCTGGAAGCTCGCAACATAAACCTTTCGGGCCCTGCGGTCCCGGCGCGCGGCCTGTGCCTTGTCAGAGTAAACTATCCTGAGGGAGGGTTAAATTGAGGCAGAGGACCTACATGGCAAAACCTGAGGAGATAAAGCGGGAGTGGTATCTCATTGATGCAGCGGGTAAAACCCTGGGACGCCTTGCCTCTGAAATTGCCAAGATACTCAGGGGCAAGCATAAGCCCTATTATACCCCCCACCTGGACTGCGGCGATTACGTCGTGGTCATAAACGCCGCAAAAGTTAAAGTCACGGGGAAGAAGCTCACTGACAAAATTTACTACCGGCACTCGGGCTACATGGGCGGCCTTAAGGAAATACCTTTGGGCAGGATGCTGGCGGAGCATCCCGAGAGAGTAATAGAGCTGGCGGTCAGGAGGATGCTCCCTCAGAACAGGCTTGGGCGCAAGATGTTCAAGAAACTCAAGGTCTATGCCGGGGAAAATCACCCTCATCAGGCCCAGCAGCCCAAGAAACTGGAGATATAAGGAGGGGTAGGGGAAATGGAAGAGCAGATTCGCTACTACTATGCTCGTGGGCGCAGGAAGGAAGCTTCGGCTCAGGTCCGGCTTTATCCTGGAGGAACCGGGAAAATCATCGTTAACGAGAAGCCCCTGGAGGAATACTTTCCGCTGGAAAGGAACATCCTGAGCGTCCTTGCCCCGTTGAAGGTCACGGGCATGGAGGGGAAATTTGACATAACGGTAAAAGTTAAAGGTGGCGGCATCTCCGGCCAGGCCGATGCCATAAAGCTGGGCATAGCGAGGGCCCTGACCTTATACGACCCTCAGCTCAGGCCGGTCCTCAGGCAATACGGCTTTCTCACCCGCGATCCGAGGGAGAAAGAGCGCAAGAAAGTGGGCCTCAAGCGTGCCCGCAAGGCTCCTCGCTACAGCAAGCGCTAAAGCAGGCTTCCTGCAAAACCTGGTCCAGGAAGCATAGAACAAAGCACCCCCCTTTACGGGGGGTGCTTTGCATGCGTTCGAGTAATCGCGCAGGAAATCCTCTTCGCTGGAGTAATAGCCGCCTTTGGCCCAAGATGGTGGCCAGGGTTATGACGCCTCCTCCGACCTGAAAGAGTCTGGAAGCGAAGGTGTAGCGCGGAGGGCATTAAGCCACTTTTTACGCCGTGGAGAGGCGGAGCAAAGGTGAAAAACCCCGGTGTAGGAGCCAGAGGCAGGCTTTTCTTAAGAGGCAGAAATAAGCCTCAAGGCGAGCCAGAGCCAAGGCTTCTCGGACTTTTCCCTCAACTCTGCTTTTTGACAATTTCCAGAAATTCCTTTAAGCCTATGATCGGGATGCCTTCAAATTCCTTCAGATTGAGAAGATGCTTATCGCCGCTGAGGATGTAATCCGCTTGCCCCTCCAGAGCTGCCTCCAGAAATTTGTTGTCATCGGGGTCTTCTCTGATCACCTCAACCTTCTTCCGGAGCACGACCCATACCCCTCTTCTGCGCACATAATGGAGAACTTCCTCAACCACTTTCACGGAGAAACCGAATTTAGGGCGTTTCAGCACTCTGGCATATTCCCTGGCTATCTCGTCGCTCATGATGAGATCAAACCTTCTGCCTTTCCACAGTTCAAGGATCTCTGCGCTTACCCCGCCGATAAGGGCGGAAACAAAGGTGCTGGTATCCAGGACCACCCGTAGCCTTTCTTTTCTCAAGTCCCTGCCCTGGCAGCCCGGATTTCAGCCAATATGTCCTCTTCCGTAATACCCCGTTCACGAGCAGTTTCCCGAATCTCCTTTAGCGCGGCATCAAACCTGTTTTCCAGCTCTTCCTCTTCCCACTTGGACTTGAGAAAGCGGATGAAATCCAGGACTTCTGCGGCTTTATCGTCAGGCAGACTCTTTAATTCCTGAATTATGGCCTCTTTAACCGCTCCCTGCGCCACAGTTACTGCCTCCCCGAAATGCTTAATTACACAAGACAGTATAACATAAACCTGGACAGACAGCAAAGATGAAATCACATTTACCATCTCATGCTTCTTGGAGGAAGCGGAGGGTAAAGGTATAAGGGGGCGCTTTATACCCGCCTTTTTCACTGTCTCCTGGACAGGCCCTTGCCTGGAATAATTCAAAGAAAGCCTCGGGGATATAGCAGCACCAGGCGGGCTCTTCCGGGGGATTTGCCTTTTTTTAATCTGCCCCCTGCGCCATTGGGCGGTACAGGAGTTGAACCTGTGACCTCCTCCTTGTAAGGGAAGAGCTTATTCTAAAAGCGAAAACTGCAAAGCCTTCCTTGCTATCTTCTCCGCCGGCTGGAGTTTCCTGTGCTCCTCCTCCACGTCTTCCTGCAGAGCTTTTGCGTATATGCTCGTGGTTTCAAGCCTGGAATGCCCCATTATCTGCCGCAGTTTCTCCAGGCTCCCGCCTTCTTTCATCCACGCGTAAGCGAAAGAATGGCGAATAAGGTGCGGATAAACGCTTCTTTTGATGCCCGCCGCTCTGGCAAGCCGCTTAATCATTTGCCTTAACCCTGAAACCGTGAGAGAACTGCCCGTTCGGGCGCTCAGGAAAAGAGGGGCGTCGTGATCTTCAATTCTTCTATCCAGGTATTCTTCCAGCGCTCTCAGTGTAATGTCTCCTAAGGGGATGACCCTTTCCTCTTTGTCTTTGCCTATTACATGGAGCAGACGGCCCTTAAAATCCACATTTTTCACCTGGAGGGAAACAAGCTCTCCAGCGCGAATGCCGCTGTCAAACAAAAGGAGCAGGATTGCCCTGTTCCGTTCTGGCTCCCTTGAGGCGGTTGCAGCCCTGAGCAGCCTGCTCATTTCTTTCTCAGTCAACCGGGGAGGCATTTTCTTCGGCACGCAGGGCTTCTCTACCCGGCGCATGGGGCTGGAGCTCAGGCCATACTCTGCCGCAGCCCAGTTCCAGAAGGCGAGGAGAGTTCGGTAATACGTATCTATGGAAGCGGGCTTCAGGCCCTGTTTCCGTTTTTGCGACAGAAAATGCCTCACGTCTTCAGGCGCAATGTCTGTCAGGCTTCTATCCTCTCCCGCCTGCTCGGCGAATGCTTCCAGAATGTCCAGGTATCTGGCAATGGTGGCCTGAGAGCGAAAACCCGCTTCTTTGGCTTCAATGAATTCTCTAATCGCCTGCTTTAAGGACTTCATCGTTACCCCCTCCTTGCCGTGATAATGGTATTATAGTTGCAATGATAGGGCAAGGCGGGGAGGCGGCGCAAAAGAAAAGCCCCCGGCCTCTGCGCCGGGGGTGGGGCAAACGGCAGGCTTTCTTAGGGAGCAGGGGGAGTGAAAAACGGAGAACGTCTATGGTGAGTCACCGGTAGCTTTGCCAAAAGCTCTTTAGAGACTTTCTCGCAGAGAGGTTGAACCACCTCTTTAGGCAAGCCGTGTACCTTTATCAAGAAATCCTCCAGCGAGCGAAACTCCCGCAAATCCAAGTTCACAAAAGGAGTTTTACTCCCTGTAATTGTGCCAGTAGTAACTTCAAATCGCCCCAAATCTATAGCTTGGTCCACAAAATCGCATACCAAAATCTATCCTGCCCCAAACCTCTCTGGCGGATGGACCCTGGAAAGGCAGTGGGGGCGCATTGGAGCCAGGAAATTCACCTTAAGCGAGGACATGTTTTCGCCCTTTCCCTGAAGCAGGGCAATTACTTGCTCTGGCGCTTTTCCAGGACCCTCTTAAGCTCTTCATCATACCAGTACCCCTTTGTCCGCCAGAAAAACTGCATGGCAGGGCTTTTATTAAATACGTCGAGCATATATTCTTCCCATCCCCTCCATTTTGCTTCAGACATGTTCTCCTTATGCCCTGCAACATGCTCAAAAAAAGTGAGCATCATATCCGCTGCTGCAATTATCCTGTTAAATTCAACAGGATCACTGGTGGGCAAGGGTTTGCTTTCATATAAATATTCACGCAATTCAGGATGTTCAACGAGGAACTGGTCAATGGACAACATATTATCATAAACCCCTTGATAAGCCTGTATTCTCAATTGTCTTATCAGCAGGATTATAGAGGCAATCAAGATGGGCAGGCCCAGGATGCTCACCACATCGGCAACTATCTCTAAAATTGCCTTGAGTTCCATTTTCGCCTCCTCAAAGCAATGCAGTTAACGAGTGCCTTAAGGGGGCCGGGTTTTCCTGTCCTGCTTCCCACTTTGCCCCGCCGCCCTGGCAGTCCCACATCTGAAAGCCACAGGGTTTTCTCCACCCTCCCGGCCAGGTCTTCCAGCGATGGTTCCGTGTAAATCATTGTGGTGTTCAGGGAGGCATGGCCCAGGAGAGCCGCCAGGTTGCGGATGTCGCCGGGGTTGGCTTTGAGGTATCTGAAGGCGAAGGTATGCCGGAGGGCGTGGGGGTGAAATCCCTCAATCCCCGCCCGGTGGCAGAAAAAGCCCTCAGCGTGCCGGAGCCAGGAATTTTAGAAGCTCGGGATAAAAATTTGATTATCTTCACTGGGCAGACAGAATCTGAATTGCCGCTTAACTGGCAATTTCAGGAAATAATTGATAAGGCGACTGGCAGTTTCTGCAAGCAGCGTTTTGTCTGGAAAATTCCTCATATATACAGGGGTCGGGTAAGGTTCTATGTGTCCGGGATGATGGAAATTAAGCCCTCTCAGGAAATCAACAATCTGCTTTTCAAAATCCGGCTTCACATTGTGCAATTGCACCCAGATTTGATGAGGCGCGCCAGGTATCTCTGTTATATAAACCGCTATTTCCACAGCACTGTCCTCCATCATGATGCCCTCCGGTGTCTGAACTGCGCTGTAAATTGCCCTGCCCCGGCCTGCTGCTTCCCTGGTGTCAGGGGACCGGGCGAGGCTTTCTGTTTTGCTGACCGGCCAGACTGTCAAGCAGCCTGGCAATTTCCCAGGCTTCCGGGCCTTCAATGAGAACTCCGATCTCATGGTTGCCGATCAGACCACCCCATGTCAGATTGGCTGACCCGATCACGGCTTTCTCGCGGTCCACGACAATGGTTTTGGCGTGCAGGAAACCCCCGCCTTCTGACCTGAAATCCACCAGATGGAAACCCTGAATTTCCCTGAGTCGCATCAGTCTTTCCCGGATGTTTCCCGGCTGCCTGCCCACCGCGCTGACCACGATCACCACCTGAACTCCTCGCCGGACCGCATCTTCCAGAAGATCCAGCAGCGGAAGCGCGGAAGCATCTATTCTGTAAACAGCGACCTGGATTTCCCGGCGAGCGGCGCGGATGAGCTCTTCCCCTGCAGGATTGAAAGCCCTGACCCCTTTCCCCCCCAGCCGCTCGCCCGTGGCCAGGACAGTTATCCTGCCCATCAGAGCCATCCTGTTTCCAGCAGGACATTCCGGTCCAGCCAGAAGTTGCGATGCTCACAGCTTGTTTCGGAGATCAGGCAGCACGCGTGACACGCTGCCCCCAGCACCTCCCCCTGCTGGAACCGGTGTTCCTGGCAGAGAGGATCTGCGGAGCAGGAACGGGCCATCTCCCGCACCCGTTCCAGAATTCTTTCAAAGTAATCCGCCAGAACCAGAAGCCCTCCCATGGAGCCATCGCCGCTGCGGGTGGCCGTATAGATGAGAACTCCGCCCCGCACCCGGCCATCAGGCATTTCTTCCAGATAAACCCTTTCCCTGATGGATGGAGACGAATAACCCGAGTCCACCGCAAGAGCCCGGATGATAAGGTGGGAAAGGGTGTGCCAGGCCACAAACGACGGGTGAAGTTCACCTCGCTCGCTGCCCCGGAAAAGGCGTGGATCATGGCTGTGAAGATCACTGCGGACTTCCATCCATCTGCGTGCTGCCTCTCCTGCGGGCGGCATTTCAGTTTCCGCCAGGGTGATGAATAATCCCTCGCCCATGCTCTCGTAACCCGGGAACCAGCGGACTCCACCCTTATCCGTGATGGATATGTCCACAAGGTCAGGAAGGCGCGTTCCCACCTGGCCGACATACCGGCGATAACCGGTCTGCACGGTTACCAGACGCAGGCGGCTCACCGGCACCACCCGGAAAGGCCCAACCACCCTGCTGAGGGAGGGGTTGATTTCCAGAAGAACCCTGGAGTGTGGCTTTTCGCCGCGCACCGGCGGAATGCCCTGGCTGGCCCCTTCCAGGAAAGTGTGGAATTCCCGGAGCAGCATGCTGCTCAGGTCTTCCACTGGCCTGTGGTCAGTAACATCCCTGATGGCCTGCGCTATTTCCCGCTCAGGACATCGCTGTATCTCCTCGCTTTCCGCCTGAGTCAGCTTTTTCTGACGGACCACTTCCCTGATCGTCTTTTCAAAATTGTCCCGCATCAGGTTCCCGTTCTCATCCAGCAGAAGTTCGGGAATAAGCGAATCTTTCACTTTCTCCAGAAGCTGGTGCAGGCGTGTGAACCGGGGAGGCACGGTGAAAAGGGAAAGTATTTCCGGAACCCGCAGGTTTGAAGCCTGACGCTGCAGAATATAAGCGTTTTCATGGCAGGTATAATAACGGGGCTGCTCGTCAGGCGCTTCCCGTTCGGGAAAGCGGCCGCTGCCCCTCTGCGCCCCCCCCGATGCCTCTCCCCCTGACCTGA
>DAOUBN010000124.1:0-2240 GCA_034432815.1 Anaerolineae bacterium
CCCTGTAACTGGTTTCTCTGGGGGGACACCCCCCATGCCCCCGGGGAGGGGGCGGAGCCCCCTCCACCCCCCAGTTCAGGGCCCCCCTCGTGGTCAGGTTGCAGGGGTGGCTTTCTCGCCCCTTGATCTGTTTTTCCGGGGGATACCTCCAGCCTCCCGCAAGGGGGTTAATAGCACCCTTCCATCCAGAGGGCGTCCAGGACCTCAAGGTCAGGCGGGGTGAGGTGGGCTTCCCTGTCTATGACTACGTCAAGCACTGCCGGAAGACCGCTTCTCTGGGCCCTCTCCAGGGCCGGGCGGATCTGGTCGGGGTCTTCCACCCTCTCGCCGTAGCAGCCCATCGCTTCAGCGATCTTATCGTAGCGGATGTCGGTGAAGTCCACCCCGATGAAGCGGCTATCAT
This sequence comes from Anaerolineae bacterium, assembly GCA_034432815.1. Classification (GTDB taxonomy): domain Bacteria; phylum Chloroflexota; class Anaerolineae; order SpSt-600; family SpSt-600; genus SpSt-600. The sequence continues at coordinate 404 of DAOUBN010000124.1, forward strand.
ACTTCTTGAGCTGGCTGCCCTTTATCATCCCCCATGCCCCATCGTTGAAGACAATAGCCACGATGCTGGTCCCAAGGCGGCGCGCTGTTTCCAGTTCCTGGATGTTGAAGCCAAAGGCTCCGTCGCCGGTGAGGAGGTAGACGGGCCGTTCGGGCCTGGCGAGTTTGGCTGCTATGGCATACGGCAGGCCGGCTCCCAGGTGGCCTGAATCGGCAGCCCAGAGGAAGGAGCGAGGCTCATAGACCCGGTTGAGGTAGTGGCTCCAGACGGCAGTGTTGCCCCCATCCACCACGGTTATGGCTTCCCTGGGGAAGAAGAGGCGCACTTCCTTCACCAGGCGGAGGGGGTGGATAGGCGCTTCTTCCTTTGAAGCCATCTCCTCAAACTGGGCAAGCCAGGCCTGCTCCGCTTCTTTGGCGCCAGCCACAAAGGGGGCAGGAGGACGGGGACCGGTAAGCTTCTTCACTTCCTCAAGGATGGCCCGGAGGGTGGCACGGGCATCCCCCACTATGGCCAGATCCACGGGGCGGTTGAGGGCGATGTTCTCTGGAGCGATGTCTATCTGGATCCACTTCTGCTCCCCTATTTCTCCCCACGCCGGGGGTCGCCCCCAGAAGTCTATGTCTCCGAGCCTCCCGCCCACCAGGAGCACCACATCGGCCGAGGCCTGGGCGGCCATGGCCCCGAAGGAGGAAGCCAGGATGCAGAGGGGGTGATCTTCAGGTATTGCTCCCCTTGCGCCCGGGCTTGTGGTCACTGCAGCCCCGAGGTATTCGGCCAGCTCCCGGAGCTCGGCCCAGGCCCCCGAACGGAGGACGCCTCCGCCGGCGTGGATGAGGGGAGACTGGGCTTCCACGAGCCAGCGGGCTGCCTCCCGCACCAGCTCCGGATCCCCGCAGGGAGGGACTTCAGCCCGGTAGGAAGATGGAGGCAGGATCTGGGCTTCTTCCTCCGGCCCCATTGCCGTCAGAACATCAGAAGGAAAGTCCAGGTGGACAGGGCCAGGCCTTCCCGAGAGGGCGATGCGGAAGGCCATCTGGACAAGCTGGGGTATCCTGCGCCAGTGGTAAACCACCGCGTTCCACTTGGTGATGGGCCGGAAGAGATTGATCTGGTCAAGGCTCTGCATTGAGCCGTGCTCGGGGTAGATCCTCCAGGTCTGGTTCTGGGCCGTTATGACAAGGATCGGGATGGAATCGGCGAAAGCGGCATAAACCCCGGGGACGAGGTCGGCAGCGCCGGGGCCGACGGTCCCAGTGCACACTCCAACCTCGCCTGTGACCCTGGCCCAGGCATCGGCCATGTGGGCGGCAGCCTGCTCGTGGCGAGTTGTGACGAACCGGAGGCCCGCTTCCTTCCCAAGCCTGTAGATGGCATCGGTGAAGGGGTTGAGCTGATCGCCCGGGATGCCGAAGACGTAGCGGACCCCTTCCTGAAGCAGGCATTTAACCAGGATTTCGGCCCCTTTAATTTCCCCCATCGGACATTGTCTCCTTTCCGAGACACTTTTCGGCTATGGCAGGCAGCGCCACAGCCACGTCTTCCCTTATGACCACCTCAGCTATGGAATCGGCGTATGTGCTCTGGAGGTTGACCACGATGAGTTTGGCGCCGTTGTGGTAGGCGAGGGTTGGGAGCTCGGCTGCAGGGTAGACCTCCAGGGATGATCCGGCTATTATCATGGCGTCGCACCGCTGGGCCTCCCCGACGGCTTCCATGAAAACCCACCTGGGCAATGGTTCGCCGAAGAGCACCACTCTGGGCTTGAGCACCCCGCCGCCCTCACACCTGGGGATCTCCCCGAACTCCAGGTATCTTCCCATGCACGTTCGGGTGG
>DAOUBN010000125.1:0-4741 GCA_034432815.1 Anaerolineae bacterium
AAAGCTTCAGGCTCCCACTCGGGGGCGGGCTTCAAGAGATGCCATCTCGCCCCCAGTTTTATTCCTTCGGGGGCACATCCCCCGAACCCCCTGGGAGGGAGCCTTGCCCCCTCCACCCCCATTTTTTCAATCAGGGGGTGCAGGGGGGCAAAGCCCCCATGCCGGGGGGATGCGGGGGGTGTCCCCCCGCCCTTTCCTTTTTTTGCCTTGACACCCCTTTTCCCGCCATGTATAATGAGCCTGGCTGTCGGACACTCCCCGCTCAAAAGGAGGCTGGAATGTATGAAATCCTGGAGAAAGTTGACCACTCTCCGGTAACCAAAGAGTTCAAAGTCTATGCCCCAAGGATCGCTTCCAAAGCCAGAGCCGGCCAGTTCGTCATAGTCGTGCCGTGGGAGAAAGGCGAGAGGGTACCCCTGACCATAGCCGACTTCAATCGGGAAGAGGGGTGGATAACCCTGGTCTTCCTGGTGGTGGGGAAAAGCACGAAGTTCATGGCAGGCATGAAGCCAGGAGACAGACTTTACGCTGTAGTTGGTCCCCTGGGCAGGCCCACCGAGATTGAACGCTACGGAACCGTGGTCTGCGTGGGAGGGGGACTCGGCATCGCCCCAATTTACCCGATAGCCCGGGAGCTCCGCAACGCCGGAAATTACATCATCTCCATCATAGGAGCCAGGACGAAGGAGCTCCTCTTCTGGGAGGGCAGGATCCGCTCCGTAAGCGATGAGCTCATCGTCTGCACCGACGATGGCTCCTACGGCCGCCAGGGAGTGGTCACCGTCCCCTTAAAGGAGCTTCTGGAAAGCGGCCGTAAAATTGATGCCGTCTGGGCAATAGGCCCGGCCATAATGATGAAGTTCTGTTCCCTCACCACCAAACCCTTCGGGGTTAAGACCGTGGTCAGCCTTAACCCCATCATGGTGGACGGGACCGGGATGTGCGGAGCATGCAGGGTGGAGGTGGACGGCCAGACCCGCTTCGCCTGCGTGGACGGGCCAGAGTTTGACGGGCACAAGGTGGATTGGGACCTCCTGATGGCCCGGCAGAGGCTATACTGCGAGCAGGAGAGGCTTGCCCTGGAACTCTTTGAGAAGCAGGGGGGAGGATGCTGAAGCCCGAGAAAGCTACCCTTCCCGGCGGAATCCGCCTTCTGGTCACCCCCATCCCCCACACCATGTCCGTGAGCATGGCCTTCCTGGTAGGGGTCGGTTCCCGCTACGAGAGCGACCCCGAGGGAGGCGCCTCCCACTTCATTGAGCACGTGGTCTTCAAAGGAACTAACAGATGGCCCACAGCTAAGGACATAGCTTCTTCAGTGGAAGGGGTGGGAGGAGTGATCAACGGGAGCACCTCTCAGGAGATGACTTCTTACTGGATCAAGCTGCCCAGGGACCACTGGAAGCTGGGCTTTGAGCTCCTGAGCGACCTCCTCCTCAACCCCCTCTTCCGGGAAGAGGACGTGGAGAAGGAGCGGGCGGTCATCCTTGAGGAGCTTAAAGGGATGAAGGACTCCCCGGAAGACTGGGTCTTCGTCATGGCCGCCAATCTCCTCTGGCCCGATCACCCCCTGGGCAGGGAGATCATCGGGACGAAGGAGAGCCTCCAGGGGCTATCGCGGGAAAAGCTCATGGAATTCAGGGCCAGGCATTACGTCCCGGCGAAGACAGTCATAAGCCTGGCGGGAGCCGTGAGCTTTGAAGAGGCTTTGGAAACGGCGAGCCGCCTCCTCTCAAACTGGGTTGGGGACTCATCCCCCGCCTTCACCCCTGCGCCTCCCCCTTCCGACAGCCCCGCTCAGGCTTATGAGAGCCGCCGGGTAGAGCAAACCCACCTGGTCCTTACCTGGTATGGCCTTTCCCTAAACCACCCCGACCGCTTCGCCCTCTCGGTCATGAACGCCCTCCTGGGAGAGGGGATGAGCTCCCGCCTCTTCACCGAGATCCGGGAGAAGAGAGGCCTTGCCTACAGCATAAGCTCATACCTTGAATTCTTCGTGGACTCCGGCGCGGTGGGGATAGCGGCCGGGGTGTCGCCCAACCGCTTTGAAGAAGCCCTCCAGGCCATAGTGGAGCAACTTTCCCTCCTCAGGACCCAGGAGGTCCCCGAGGAAGAGCTGGCCAGGGCCAAGGAGTTCGTCAAAGGCCGGCTCCTCCTCCAGCTTGAGGATTCCTTCAGCCTCGCTTTCTGGTATGGCCGGCAGGAACTCCTCCTCGGCCGCCTCATGACCCCATCGGAGGTTGTCCAGGCCATTGACGCCGTGACCCCCCAGGACGTGAATAGGGTGGCCGGGGAGCTTGTGAAATCCCACCGGATGAAGCTGGCGGTGATAGGCCCCTACCGGAGAGAGAAGCACTGGATAAAGGCGGTGGAGAGCCTTGGCTCCTGAGAAGCGAGTCCTGATCGTTGACGATGAGATCTCCGTCCGGAAGATATGCGAGTTCATCCTCCGGCTGATGGACTTTGAGGTGGAAACCGCCGCCGACGGTTTTGAGGCGGTGGAGAAGGCCCGCGAGAAGCCCTTTGACCTCATCATAACCGATATCAAGATGCCGGGGATTGATGGGGTTGAAACCGCCCGGCTCATCCGAGAAATTTACCCCGATGTCCCCTGGATAATAATGACCGCCTACGGCCAGCTGGACCTGGCCCTCAAAGCCATAAGGCTGGGGGTCAACGGCTTCCTCCTCAAGCCCTTCACCCCCGACGAACTCAAGGCCATGGTCTCCTACGTGATGGAAATGGACAGGCTGAGGAGGGAGAGCCTCCGCATAAAAGCCCTGCTACCCCTCTTTGAAATCTCCAGGACCCTCCTCAGCACCCTGGACCTTGAAGAACTGGAGGGCAAGCTCCTCAAGACCGCCCGGGAGAGCCTCTCGGCCGACGGGTCCTGGCTCTACGAGGTGGACCGGGACAGGCTCCTGGGAGAGCCCCAGGTTTCCCTCGCCCGCCTCTCCCTGGAACTTCAGGCCAAACTTATGAAAGCCATGGAAAGGAGCACCTCCGCCCTGCTCTGGTCCCCTGGGGACCCGCCGGAGGTAGCCCCCCTGATGGAAAAGGCTGGCCTCTTTCAGCTCCTGGTCGCCCCCCTGAAAGCCGGAGACAGGCTCCTGGGTTTCCTGGCAGCCTTCAAGCATCCAGGCTCCTCCCCTTTCCTCCCCTCGGACCTGGATTTCCTGACGATACTGGCAAGCCAGGGAGCCGTGGCTCTGGAAAACGCCAGGCTCTTTGAACACGTCCAGAGGGCCTTCGTTGAACTTCAGGAAGTGGAAAGGCTCAAGAGCAATTTCGTGACCATCATCGCCCACGAGTTCCGCACCCCCCTGTCCCTCATCCTGGGTTATGCTTCGGTCCTGAGCGAAGAACTGGAGGACCCGCGCCTGAAGGAATTCGCCCAGGTCATAGCTCGCAGCGCCTTGCGCCTCTCTGAACTGGTCCAGGACATGCTGGACCTCAAACGGCTGGAGGAGAAGGCCACCACTCTCAAGCTCAGGGAAGTTTTTCTCCCCGAACTTGTTGAGAGGGTGCTGGAAGGCTACATGCCCCTCATAGCAGACAAAGGGCTTGAAGTGGCCGTTGACCTCCCGCCCGAACTCCACAGGATCCGGGCAGACCCGGCGAAACTGGAAGTGGTCCTGAGCAACCTGATCTCCAACGCTGTGAAGTTCACCCCCTCGGGAGGGAAAATAACGGTGGGGGCGAGGTCCGGAGAGAGGCCCTGCATGTTCGTCAGGGACACCGGGATCGGAATCCCTCCTGAGGAGCAGGACAAGATCTTCATTAGCTTCTACCAGGCTGGGGAGCCTACGGGCAAGGGCCTTGGCCTGGGCCTTTACATAACCAGGGAGCTTGTCAGCATGTGGGGAGGACGGATCTGGGTTGAGAGCGAGGTAGGGAAAGGGAGCACTTTCTGGTTCACCCTGCCCCTTCCGGAGGGGGAAGATGGCGGTTAAACGGCTGAAAAGCTCACGCCTCCTGACGAAGATCATGCAGAGGCATTACCTCAAAATCCGCTACCTCCGCTTCTTCCGGCCCCTGGCCTGGGTCACCAGCGGGGCTCCGGTGGAAATCCTCAGAGCCATGGGCATTGAAGCCGCCTATCCCGAAAACTACGGAGCCCTGTGCGGAGCCCGCGGCGCAGGAACCCCTCTCAGCGAGGAGGCCGAGGCCCACGGCTACGCCCCCGAACTGTGCTCCTATGCCAAGATCAACCTGGGTAGCATCTTCAACCCCGCCTCAGCCCCGATGCGGGGCCTCCCCAAACCCGACCTCCTCATCGTCTGCAACAACATCTGCGGGACGGTGGTCAAGTGGTTTGAGGCTCTGGCCCACCACTACCGCATCCCTATCTTCATCCTGGACACCCCCTTCCTCCACGATGGCCCCGAGCCCCACATCATAAACTACGTCAAAAGCCAGCTGGAGGAGATGATTGAATTTCTGGAGCGGCACACCCGCCGCCGCCTCAACTACAGGCGTTTCCGGGAAGTGCTGGAACTCTCTAACGAATGCGTTCACCTGTGGGGAGAGATAAGGCGCATGTGCAAAGCTCGCCCTTCCCCCCTCAATGCCCCCGACCTCTTTGTCAACATGGCGGCAATAGTGGTGCTGAGGGGGACTAAAGAGGCCGTTGAGTATTACAGGGCCCTCAGGGATGAAGTCAGGGAGAGGGTTGAGCGGAGGGAGGGGGCGATCCCGGAAGAGCGCTACCCAGGTTGATTTTGGCGTAGGAACCCCTCTC
>DAOUBN010000126.1:0-5348 GCA_034432815.1 Anaerolineae bacterium
GGGGTTGGGGTTGGGAAAGGAGGCCGCTGGGTGGGGGTCGGGACAAGGGTAAAGGTTGGCGTGGGGGTTGAGGTGAAGGTGGGGGTCAGGGTCGGGATGGGAGAGGGCCATATTATGGGTGTGGATAGGGGCTTCCGCTGGGGGGCAAAAGCCAGGGCCAGAAAACCCAGGCAATAGAAGGGGATGGGGGGAAAAATTACGGCCAGCAGGAAGCCGTAAGTGAGCTTTTGTGCCTGGCTGAGGCCGGAATACCAGTCCCTGAAGCTAATGGTCCTCTCCTCCTTCCAGGGGGAAGTAGACCAGCTCTATCCCCGCTTCCTGGAGCATTTGCTTGCCCAGGTCATCGGGATAAGGAGCGCCGTAGATCACCCTCTTTATCCCGGCATTGATTATCATCTTGGCGCAGGTTATGCAGGGCTGGTGGGTTGTGTAGAGGTCGGACCCTTCAATGGGCACGCCGTAGAAGGCGGCCTGGATTATGGCGTTCTGCTCGGCGTGGAGGCCACGGCATAGTTCCTGCCGGTAACCTGAAGGGACCCCTTCTTTCTCCCGCAGGCATCCTATGTCCAGGCAGTGGGGCACCCCCCTGGGGGCGCCGTTGTAGCCTGTGGCGAGGATGCGCTTATCTTTGACGATTATGGCTCCCACCTGGCGACGCAGGCAGGTGGAGCGCTCGGCCACCTGGCGGGTTATGCGCATGAAATACTCATCCCAGGAAGGGCGTCCCATCCCTAACCAGTCCCGAACTGTCGGTCTCCGGCATCGCCGAGGCCCGGAACGATGTATCCCGCCGGGGGATCCCCTGGCTTCTGGGGTTCAGGGGTGAGATATTTGTCCACAGCCGCCACGAAGACGTCCATGTCCGGATGAGCCTGCTTTAGCCTTTCAATCCCTTCCGGGGCGGCTATAACCCCCACAAATTTGATCCTCGGGACGCCGATTTTCTTGAGGAGGTTGCCGGCCATCACTGCTGACCCGCCAGTGGCCAGCATTGGGTCCAGGATTATGGCTACCTGAGCGGTGGCTTTCTCGGGGAGGTTGGTGTAGTATTCAATGGGTGTCAGGGTCTTGTGGTCCCGGTAAATGCCTATGTGCCAGACCTGAGCTCTCGGTATAAGTTCCAGCGCGGGCTCTATCATCCCGAGGCCTGCTCTGAGGATGGGGCAAAAGGCTATTTCTTCGGTGATCCTGACCCCAACTGCTGTTCCCAGCGGAGTGGTTACGGGCTTTTCCTCCACCCTCAGGTCCCTGGTCGCTTCATAAAGGAGGAGCCAGGTTATCTCTTTCAATAATTCGCGGAACCGTTTCGGCTCGGTGTTTATGTCCCTCAGGAGGGTCAGCTTATGCTGGACAAGGGGGTGGTCGGAAACATAAACCTGACCCATTTTCCCTCCTCTGCTTTGAGTGTAAGGAGTGACTCTATCGCCGGAAAATTTGGGTTTGGAGAACCCTGCTGCCACGCTTTTGAGGTTTATTCTACCATGCCCTGGCATTGCCGTCAAAAGCCTGCTTTAAAGGTCTGGGGAGCAATCTGGAAAGCGAGGACGGGGGAGCTCAAATTTTTTCCCACCCTCGTCTGCTCGGGGGTCGCCGGGGTTAAGGGTCCCCCTCGTGGCCGGGTTGCAGGAGTGCCTTCTCGCCCCTTGATTTACCCCTTTGAGAAAAGGGAGGAAAGGGCGGGGGGACACCCCCCGCAGCCCCTCCGGGAGGGAGTAGGGCCCCCTCCACCCCCCAACTTTTCCCTCTCGTGGGCGGGTTGCAGGAGGAGGCTGCTCACCCCCTTGATTGGTTTCCCTGGGGGGACACCCCCCACACCCCGGGAGGGGATTACACCCCCTCCACCCCTTATTTGGCATAACCGGGGTTCCGGCTAAAATTATAGGGGAAAAGTGGAATTTCGGAGGACGAGATGGGCGCTCCGATCTATGTGGTGGGCCATAAAAACCCGGATACCGATTGCGTGACAGCAGCTATAGCTTGCGCTGAGTTCTTCCGCCTCAAAGGGGAGGAAGCTGTCCCCGCCAGGCAGGGGGATCTGCGCCCTGAGACAGTTTACCTCCTGCAGAGGTTCGGCTTCCCCGAGCCAATCCTCTTCACCGATGCGAGGCCCCGGGTTAGGGATGCCATGAGCTCCCCTGCCATTACTGTTTCGCCTCTGACCCCAGCTTACGTGGTCGGGAAGATTTTCAGGGCCAGAAACATCCGGGCTGTCCCTGTGGTTGACGGGGAATCCCGCTTCCTGGGGATGATCTCAGTGGAAGACTTCTCCTACCTGCTCCTGGAGGAAATGGACCCCCGCTTCCTGGACCAGATCGCCCTGCAGCTTGATGCGGTGGTTGAAACCCTCGGAGGAAGTTTCCTGAACCGGGGCACCCGTCCGGTCAGGGGCAAAGTTTACGTGGGAGCCATGAGCCTGCCCAGGCTCCTTGAGCATCTGGAGCCAGATTCAATCCTGATAATAGGCGACCGGGAGGATGCCCAGAAGGCAGCGGTAGAAAAAGGTGTCGGCGCTATGATCGTTACGGGCGGACTGCCTGTTTCCGGAGAGGTCCTGGCACTGGCGAAGGAACGGGGTGTGACGGTGATTTCCTCGCCCTATCACACCTTCACCACCGCCAGGCTGCTGCTCCTCAGCACTCCCGCTCAGTTCATCATGCGGAAGGACGTGGTTTACGTTGAAGAGGATGACCTTCTGGAAGAGGTGAAGGGGCTCCTCGCCCGCCAGCGAACCCTGCCGGTCCTGGATGAGGAGAGAAGGGTCAGGGGAGTGATTTCCCGATCCGATCTCCTCAAGCCGGTGCGTTACAGGCTTGTTCTTGTGGGCCACAACGAGCGGAGTCAGTCAGTGGTGGGGCTTGATGAAGCAGAGATCGTGGCCATCATAGACCACCACCGGGTGGGGGACATCCAGACGCCGAACCCGGTGATGGTCAGAAGTGAACCGGTGGGAGCCACTTCCACCATCGTGGCTTCTCTCTTTCAGGAGAACGGCTTCAGGATAGAGCCCCCTCTGGCAGGACTGATGCTCGGAGCTATCATAAGCGATACGGTTTTCTTCCGCTCGCCCACCACAACCCCGAAAGACAGGGCCATGGCCGAGCTACTCGCCTCCATAGCGGGCGTCTCACCCGGAGCCCTGGCCGAGGAGATCTTCAGCGCCGCCTCAGAAGCGCTGCTCCGACCTGCTCGCGAGGTCCTCACGGCCGATTTCAAGGAATACAGGTTTGATGACAAGCTCTTCGGCATAGGCTACGTGGAGGTCCATGGCCGGAGCATCGTGGAGAAACGGCGGGACGAATTCCTTGAGGAGATGAAGAAGCTCAGGGAAGAGAAAGGCTACACGAGCGTGATGTTCATGCTGGTGAACATCCTTGACGAAGAGACCGAGCTTCTGGTGGTGGGGAAGGAAAAGGAGGTGGCCGAAGCCCTGGGGGTGGAGCTTTCAGGGCCTCATTCCATGACTTTGCAGGGGATAGTCTCGCGCAAGAAGCAGATCGCTCCGATCCTCTTGCGCCTCTAAGTGTCAAAGACCACCGTGGCCTCGTAGCCTTTCCCAACGTCCCGGATTTCCAGGTTGTGGTATGTGGCGGCTTTAACCTTGGCCTTGGTGGGGTGACCCTTCCCACCCCACACCCTGGCCTTGAGGTTCTTCTCATCCAGGTGGACGATCTCAAAATCCCGGTAGAGTTCTCCTTCCGTTTCGTGGAGGTAGAGGAGTTCGTTGAGCCACTTGACCAGGAGCGATTCGGTGTCAAAGGAGGAAACCTCCAGCTCCCGACTCACTTCAACCTTCACTTCCTCCGGGTCAACCATCAGGCTGAACATCCCGAAAGCGGCGTTCACGAAGATGTCTTCCAGGGTGCTGCCGTAAACTTTAATTGCTTTATCGGCAGTGTGAGGTAGTTCCTCAAACCGCTTTGTGGAGGGGGTATATACTGGCTCCAGCATGTTCTCTATCCCTCCCATCGCCTCTTCCCTGGCCAGAACTTCACGCGCCTTTTCCACATCCCTGCGGATCTGCTCCCTGAGTTCCTCCACCGAGGAGAATTTTACCTCGGGCCTGAGCCTCTCTACAAACTCTACCACCAGGTCATAGCCGTAGAGGTCGCCATCAAAATCCATGATGTGGGTTTCCACCAGCCTCTTTCCTCCGTCAAAGGTGGGCCTTGTGCCCACGTTGGTCACTCCCCAGAACCTGTCCCTCCCCAGCCGGGCATAAGTTACATAGACCCCATCGGCGGGTGTGGCTCTTTCGGGCCTCACTTCCAGGTTGGCAGTTGGGAAGCCCAGGAGCCGGCCGCGCCCCTCGCCCTTCACCACTTCACCCGCCAGGCTGTAGTATCGCCCCAGAAGCTGGGCTGCCTCCCGCACTTCCCCAAGGGATATGAGCTTTCGGATCCGGGTGCTGGATATGATTTCACCCTTGAAGTAGAGGGGCTCCACAACTTTTACTGTAAAGCCCATTTCCCGGCCAAGTTGCTTCAGGACTTCCACATTTCCTTCCCGCCGGAAACCCAGGGCGAAATCGGCCCCCACCCAGAGTTCTTTCAAGTTAAGGTGCTTGCAGAGGAGTCCCATGAATTCGCGGGCCGGCGTCCGGGCCATTTCCTCATTGAAAGGGAGGATCGCCACCAGGTCCAGGTCCATCCTCTCCAGGATTGAGACTTTTTCCCCGGGCGTTGTCAGGTAGCGGGTGGGGTTTGAGGGGTTGAGGACCACGGAGGGGTGAGGGTGAAAGGTGACAAGGCCGGCCAGGAAGCCCTTTTCGTGGGCTTCCCGGACCAGGTTGCGGATGAGGTGCTGGTGGCCCCGGTGGACCCCATCAAAGGCTCCTATGGTTATGAAGCTTTCTACGGTCACGTAGGCCTGGGAGAAGTTGTCTATGAGTTGCATGTTTATTTTCACCCCCGTTGCCCCCTTTCAGGGGGACGTCCCGGTCTCCTCTGTTTTCGTTTGCTCAGGGTTCGTCAGGGCTCCACCCGTGGGCAGGCTTCGGGAGTTGCCTTTCATCCCAAATTTACCCTTCTGGGAAGGGAAAAGCGGGAGGATGCCCCCTGCACCCCCGAATTTCCCCACCCTCGTTTGCTGAGGGTTCGCCGGGGTTCAGGGTCCCACTCGTGGGCGGGTTGCAGGAGTTGCTTTCTCGCCCCTTCAGTTGGTTTTCCTGGGGGGACACCCCCCAGACCCCCCGGGAGGGGGCAAGGCCCCCTCCACCCCCTGATTTCCTCCCCCCGGCCTGGGAGCTCCGCCCCCCTGCACCCCCCGAATTTCCCCACCCTCGTTTGCTGAGGGTTCGCCGGGGTTCAGGGTCCCACTCGTGGGCGGGTTGCAGGAGTTGCCTTCTCGCC
>DAOUBN010000127.1:0-2066 GCA_034432815.1 Anaerolineae bacterium
TTAAGAGGGTGAAAAGATGGGTAAGATGATGAAACACGGCCTTTCGCTTCTCCTTGCCCTGGTGTCGGCATGCTCTGCTCCAGCCCCTGCGCCTTCCCCGACTCCTTCTCCAGCCCTGACGCCCCCTTTCACGCCGACGCCTTCTCCAACCCCAACCTTCACGCCGACACCTTCGCCCACTCCGACTTTCACTCCAACCCCTACCCCCTCTCCGACGCCGGCGGTTCCTCAGACGGCTGAGGTAAGCGCCGCCCTGGCCAACGTCCGCCAGGGGCCGGGAACCGTTTACCCAGTGACAGGGCAGGTCAAAGGGGGAACCCGGCTTGAGGTAAGGGCCAGGAACGAAAGGGGTGACTGGATAAAGGTGTGCTGCGTCGGAGGAAGGGAGGGATGGGTTTCGGCTTCCCTTCTCAGCATTCCGGGAGAAATCGCCCTGATCCCGGTGACAACCGAAATCCCGCCCACGCCGACGCCGGGGCCTACCCCGACTCCAGTTCCTTCCCCTTCGCCCGCGCCCGCGGCCCTCATCTGCCCCCAGGGCATGGAGTGCGGGGAGAGGTTCTATGAGCCTCTTCAAAAGACGGTGCGCTACTACAGGGGGTGGGGGTATGAGATAGTGGACGCAAGCGACCAGTGGGATGTCATCATTCATCGCGACGTATATGGCCTTGTGGCGCACGAATTCTGGGGGGACAGGCTATACAAGACCTATCCTTCGGGCATACGGTGGACAATCATAGACCGCCTCGGGCGCGAGGGATGTCCTGATTCCTTTGGAGGCCCGCCTCTCTACGCATATGCTCCCATAATCCTCAACCAGTTCCGGTCGGGAGACTGGTGGGATTGCTACCACTTCTGGCTCGGCAACAATTACGGTGATGGCGAGGGGGGATGGATTGCCCTCAGCTGCTCTTGGGGCGGAGTGTATTACGATCCATGGGAGTGTTTCATTGCCATAGTTTATCCCGGGCCGCACATAACTGATGCGGCGATAAGCGGCATGGTAAGGGAGCCGCATTTGTTCCTGGTGGACTGGCGGCATCCCGACTTCACGCTTTACCCAATCCTTCAGCACCTGGGACGCCCGCGCCGTGAAGGAGACCAGTGGAGATGGGACGATCCCTTCATGGAGATAGTGCCCGCTCGTTGATATTTGGCTTCACTGGCACAAGCTGGTATAGCTGAAAGGGGGAGCGCTGTGAAAGGCGGCGTTCCCCCTCGCTTCAATTGCACCATAGCGGGATTGAAACCCGGGGGGCTTAAGGTTTGCGGAGCCCTTGAGGGCCAAAGGAGGTGAAACATGCGGATTTTGAGGCACGATAAATTAACAGCCTTTCCCCTTTTCCTCACGATCGTTATCTTTTGCGCGCTCTCAGGTTGCCGGGGGTGGCCAAATCCTGCGCCAGCGCCCTCCCCAACTCCAACCTTCACCCCAGCCCCCTCCCCCACCCCCAACCCGAACGTGAGGAAGGAATACCACCCGGCATACGGCCTATCCTTCATCGTGAAGCCAGAAACCGTGAAAGTCGGTGAAGGAGGATACGCCTTCGCCCCTGTCCCATCCCCATCCTACCCCAGGAGGGAGAACTGGGAACTTGTGCCCAGGACAGCCCAGATCGGAAGGGGCCTCCCGGTCGTCCCCGAGGACGTCCAGGAATGGATTGTCCACGACTACCTGGAGGGGAACAACGAGATGGCAAGGGCCATCGCCGAAGGGACCCTGAACGAGGAGATCCTCTCAAAGTATGCTACAGGGGAGTGGAAGGGGCTTGGGGAGAAAGTTCTTGAGGCTCCGACCTGGATAGCCCTCGTCGAATTTGAAGTTCCTGAGGAGAGGTATTTCGTCTACTCCTGCCCGAAGGAGAGGGAGTGCATCCTCGGGATCTCCCTGCCCTCCTCCACCTGGCTCCCCTACAAAGTTGGGAAGGTTGTTGGGGAGCCGGTGAAACGTCCCCCATCCACCATATATTACCTCATGGTCTACGAGGATGGGAGGTGGAAGGTGGCGAAGGAGCTCTGGGAGTTTGAGGAGAAGGGGGTGGGGAAATGAGGGACAGGGTTCTTGC
>DAOUBN010000128.1:0-5153 GCA_034432815.1 Anaerolineae bacterium
GCGCCCTTGCCGGGGGGCCACTGCCCCTCCCAGAGCAAGGGCGAAAATGACGCCCCCGCCGCCCCAGAAGAGGAGGTTGGAGCGAGCGCAGCCCATACCCCCTGCTGTGGCGGGCCGTCATCCCCTTTCAGGAGAAAGGGGTTTTAACCCCCGCCGATGCCCTGGCGGTGGCCAGCCGAACCCTCCAGTCCATAGCATGGAGCATGGGCGTGCCGGAGGGGCGGGTCCTCTACCTGCCCAACGGGGTTGAGGGCCTGCCCGAGCTGGGGCCCGGAAGCCGGAAAGCCGTGGCCCTTTACACCAGGTTCGTGGAGTTCACCCCCGAAGACCTCCTGGAAATCTGGCTTAAGATCCTGGAAAAGGAGCCAGAGGCTGAGCTTTTGATCGTCGGGAAAGGGTTCAGGGGGGAGGAGGAAAAATTCCTCTCGCTGGCCCGAAAGGCAGGGGTCGGGGGAAGTGTCCGGGCAATGGGGTGGATGGAGAGGGAAGAAGCGCTGAAACTGCTAGGGGAGGCCAGGCTCGCCCTCTGGCCCAGCCGCGATAACCTCGTAAACCGTGCCAAGTGTCCGGCCAAGCTGGCCGAACTGGTAGCCATTGGCCTGCCGGTGGTGGCCGAAAACGTGGGAGAAGCCTCCTCCTACGTCCTGCCCGAGCTCCTGGTGGAAAGCGGGAACTACCAGGAACTGGCCGAAAAAGCCGCGGCGCTCCTCAGGGACGAGGCCACAGCCCGGGAGCTGGGGGCGAAGGGGCGGGAGAGGCTCCTGAGCCGCTTCTCCTGGGACTCCCTGGCGGAAAGGTTCGCCCGGTTCGTGGAGGGGTTGGGGTTTGGCTAAGGTTGTGCTCAAAAGGGGCAGGGAAGAATCGCTCCTCCGGAAGCACCCCTGGGTCTTCTCGGGAGCGATAAAGAGGATTGATGGGCCAGCTCAGGATGGGGATATCGTGGACGTGGTGGATTCAAAAGGGAAGTTCCTGGCCCGGGGCTACCTCAACACCCGCTCCCAGATCGCGGTTCGGGTCCTGACCTGGGAGGAGGAGAGGGTGGACGCAGGCTTCTGGCGGCGGAGGCTGGAAAGGGCCCTTGAAGCCCGGAAAGGCCTCTACATCCCCGGCCACACCGAAGCCATCCGCCTTGTTAACGCCGAATCCGATGGGCTTCCGGGCCTGGTGGTGGACCGATATGGCCGCTACCTGGTGGTTCAGTTCCTGACCCTGGGGGTTGAGAAGTGGAAGGAGACCATAGTGGATATCCTCTGGGAGTTGCTGGCGCCGGAGGGGATCTACGAGCGGAGCGATGTGGAGGTGCGGGAGAAGGAGGGCCTTGAACTCAAAGCCGGCCCTCTGAGGGGAAAGGAGCCCCCGGATCGGGTGGAAATAAGGGAGAACGGCCTGAGGTTCTGGGTGGATCTGAAGAGAGGGCACAAAACGGGCTTCTACCTGGACCAGAGGGAAAACCGCCTAAGGATCAGGGAATTCGCTTCCGGGAAGGAGGTGCTCAACGCCTTCTCCTACACCGGGGGGTTCGGGATATACGCCCTGGCGGCGGGAGCCAGGCGGGTCGTGCACGTGGATTCCTCGGGGGAGGCGCTGGAACTGGCTAAAGCCAACGTTGAACTCAACGGCTTCCCCGTCCGGGACGAGGACTTTGTGGAGGGGAACGTTTTTGAAGTGCTGAGGGAATGGCGGGAAGAAGGGAGGTCCTTTGACCTGGTGGTCCTGGACCCGCCCAAGTTCGCCCACTCAAAGGAGCAGGTAAGCGATGCGGTGAGGGGCTACAAGGACATAAACATGATGGCCATGAACCTCCTGAGGCCTGGAGGGATCCTCTTCACCTTCTCCTGCTCAGGCCTTGTTCCCCCCGAACTCTTCCAGAAGGCGGTGTTCTGGGCAGCCCTGGACGCCAGAAGGGAAGCACAGGTGGTGGGGAAGATGAGCCAGAGCCGGGACCACCCCTTCTCCCTCAATTTCCCCGAGGGGGAATACCTCAAGGGGCTCATCCTGAGGGTTGTGTGATGTTCAGCGTGCCGTTTTACCCTCTCTTCCGGGCCTGGGGCAGACCCAGGCTCCTGCCCTTCAGCCTGGTGATAAGCCTGACCTACCGGTGTAACTCCCGCTGCTCCACCTGCAGGGTCTGGGAGAGATCGGCGGAGGAGTTCAGTGCGGAGGAGTGGGAGGAATTCTTCCGCCGCTTCGCTCCGGCCCGCCTTTACTACCTCACCTTCAGCGGAGGGGAGCCCTTCCTCAGGGATGACATAGCCCGGATAGTGGTGGCGGCGGCCAGGACCCTCAGGCCTGCCCTGATCACCATCCCCACCAACGGCCTCCTGAGCCGGCGCATCCCCGGGGAAGTGGAGAGGATGCTGGAAGGCATGCCTCCGGGGACGAAGCTGGGGATAAACCTCTCCCTGGATGGCATCGGGGAGGAACACGACCGCATCCGCAACGTCCCCGGAAACTGGGAGAGGGCCATGGAGACCTACCGGGCTTTAAGGGCGATCCGCCATCCCACCCTGATCCTGAGCATCCACACGGTGATTTCCCGCTACAATGTGGGGAGGATGGGGGAAATCGCCCGTGCTCTCCTCTCCCTCAACCCCGATTCCTACATAACCGAGGTGGCGGAGGAGAGGGAAGAACTCCACACCATCGGCCTGCCCATAACCCCATCGCCTCAGGAATACCGCAGGGCTGTAAGGGAAGTGCTGGAAGCTATCCGGGAGAGGAAGTTCGCGGGCCTCCCCAGGCTCACCCAGGCCTTCCGGCAGGAATACTACCGCCTCACCGGCAGGATCTTGGAGGAGAAAAGGCAGGTGATCCCATGCTATGCGGGCTGGGCCTCAGGCCACATCGCCCCCGATGGAGATGTCTGGACCTGCTGCACCCGCGCTCAGCCAGTGGGAAACCTGAGGGAGACGGGCTACGACCTGAGGCCCATCTGGTTCGGGGAGGGGATGGAGGAATTGCGCCGGAGCATAAGGGCTGGGGAGTGCTACTGCCCCATGGCCAACGCCAGCTACGCCAACATGCTCCTCCATCCCCCCACCCTTCTGCGTGTCCTCCTGCAATTCATCCTATCTTCTTCCTGATGGCCTCCTCAATCCGGTCAAGGGCCTCGTTAATGTTCTCCAGGGAATTGGCGTAGGAGATCCTAAGGAAGCCTTCCCCGTATTCCCCGAAGGAAGTGCCCGAGAGCACGGCCACTCCGGCCTCGTAGAGGAGGTAATCGGCCAGCTCCCTGCTGCTCATGCCTGTGCCCTCAATGTTGGGGAAGGCGTAGAAAGCTCCGGCGGGCTTCAGGCACTTGAACCCGGGTATCCTGTTGAGCCTATCCACTATGACATCCCGGCGCTCCCGGAAGGCCTGGACCATCCTGTCCACCGAATCCTGGGGGCCTTTGAGGGCCTTCATCCCGGCGATCTGGACAAAGGCCGCGGTGCAGGAGTTGGAGTTGGTCATGAGCCTGGTGACATGCTCCGCCAGCCATGTGGGCATAACCCCGTAGCCGAGCCTCCAGCCCGTCATGGCGTAGGTCTTGGAGAACCCGTCCAGGATTATGGTCCGGTCCTTCATCCCGGGGATGCTGGCGATGCTGCAGAACTCCCCTTCGTAGACGATGCGGCTGTAGATCTCGTCCGAAAGGACCATTATATCCCGCTCCATGGCCACTTCGGCGATTATCTCCAGGTCTTTCTTGGAAAGGCCCCCGCCAGTGGGGTTGGCCGGGGAGTTTATCACGATCATCTTGGTGCGGGGGGTGACAAGGCTCCGGAACTCATCGGGGTCAAAGGAGAAGTTGTTCTCCATCCTGAGGCGCAGGGGCACAGGCTTCGCCCCCACGAAGTTTATCATGGATTCGTAGATGGGGAAGCCAGGGTTGGGGTAAATGACCTCATCCCCCTCCTCGCAGAGGGCCAGGATGGAGAAGAAGATTATGGGCTTCCCGCCGGGAACCACCACCACGTTTTCCGGGCCCACGTCTATGCCCCTGGTTTCGGAGATGTATTCGGCGATGGTCTCCCGCACCTCCCATATTCCGGCCGATGGGGTGTAGTGGGTGTAGCCGCTCTTCATGGCCTGGTAAGCAGCCTCAATTATGTGGTCGGGCGTATCAAAATCGGGCTCGCCGATCTCCAGGTGGATGATCCTGCGGCCCCGCGCTTCAAGGGCTTTAGCCTTCGCCAGGACTTCAAAAGCGGTTTCGGTTCCAAGCCTGAACATTCGGGACGCCAACTTCATTTCCTCTCCTCCCCGGGTGGTTTTCTACCGCTATTTTACCAGAACAGGGCGCCTGGGCGAAATTGGCCGTTGCCGGTTAAGGAGAAATTCACAGGACTTTTACAGTTTCTTCACAGGGGCCGGATATACTGCGGACTGGAAAAACTTCATGAGGAGGTGGGAAATGAAGAAGTGGATGACAGTTCTGGGAGCAGTGGTGGCGGTGGGGCTCCTGCTCGGCCTGGGGGCGAAGGTTGCCTTCGCCCAGACCCCAACCCCGACTCCGAAGGCCCCTGTTCCGGTGCCGTGGAGAGGCTTCGGCTGGGGGTGCGATGCCGCCTCCATCGCTGAGGCCCTCGGGATGAGCGCTGACGAGTTTGCGTCGGCCCTTCAGGAAGGGAAGACGGTGGCCCAGCTTGCCGAGGAGAAAGGGGTCTCCCTTTCCACGATAGTGGACCGGTGCCTTCAGTTTGAGAGGGACTGGCTCTCCTTCCTGGCGCAGAAGGGCTACATAACCCAGGAGATGGCCGATAAGTGGCTGAACATCCAGAGGCAGATGCTGGAGTTCCGGTTCACTTACAATTGGGGGCAGGGGTTTTGCCTGGGCTGGAAGCATGGCCCCAGGGGCTTTAGGCCGCGCTGGTAAGCCCCGAGGCGTTCCACCACTGTGGGGCTGCCCATCAGGGCAGCCCTTTCTTTATTGGGAAAAGCAGGGAGAACTCTGCCCCTTCGGGAAATCCGGAGGATGTTCCCTCGCCTTTTCTTCTTTTTTCCCACCCCCGTCCCCTGCGGCTCAGCCTGGCTTCAGCTTCCCCCTCGTGGGCGGATTTCAGGGGAAGGCAACTCGCCCCCAATTTTAGTTTTCGTGGGGGGACCCCCCCCACTTCCCCCCGCCAGGGGGACTCCGTCCCCCTGCACCCCCTGCTTTTTCCCGCAACCCG
>DAOUBN010000129.1:0-3881 GCA_034432815.1 Anaerolineae bacterium
CTTCCGATTCGGTGGAGTCCTTCTCGGCGATATTCAGGGTTGACCTGGCCCAGCTTAAGGTAGGGGATGCGGGGAATCTCCTGCTCCCCCACCCGGAGGATATGGGCGGCATAGGCCGGCATCAGGGTGGAGTAGGAGAAGCCGAAGAGGGTGGAGACCCCGACGATCAGGACTATCATCTGGGCGATGCGGTTCCTGAGGATGTAGCGGAGGCCATCGGCTAACTGGCGGAAGAGGGGCTCGGATGAAGAGGCATATGCCACATCTTTGATGTCCATAGCCAGGAGGGCGAAGATCACCCCCAGGAAGGTCAGGCCGTTTATCCCGAAGCACCAGGCTGGCCCCAGGCTCGCCAGCACGAGCCCTCCGACGGCCGGCCCCACCACCCTGGCAAGGTTGAACATCGTGGAGTTCAGGGCTATAGCGTTCATGAGATCCCTCCGGTCTTCCACCAGCTCCACAGCCAGAGACTGGCGCGCAGGGGCGTCAAAGGAGTTGGCAACCCCCGAAAAGAAAGCCATGAGGGCTATGTGCCAGAACCGGAGGGAACCGGTGGCCGCAAGTCCTGCCAGGACGAAGGCGAAGAGCATGAGAGCCGTCTGGGTGGCCAGGAGCACGTAGCGCTTGGGGATCCTGTCGGCCACCACGCCTGCCGGGAGCATGAGGAAGAGGGTCGGGATCGTGCCCATGAAGGAGACGAAACCGAGGGCGAAGCGGGAACCGGTCAGTTGATACACCACCCAGCCCTGGGCCACCGATTGCATCCAGGTGCCCATTAGGGAGAATCCCTGGCCTGCAAACCACAGCCGGTAATTGTGGTAGCGGAAGGCGGCGAAGGTTGGGGGAAGCCGCAGCGCTGCGGTCCTGCAACACGGGCTCATGGCTCAGCCCCCCGGATCAGGATTGAGGCGCTCCCCAAGAGGCGCAGGTTCAGGAGCCCGAGCCGCACGTTGAGCTCCTCCTTATCGCACACCGTGGAAGTGTTGGCTCCGTCCACATGGGGCTTGAGGGCCCGGAGGAACTTCTCCCTGAGCGAACTCTCAGACATGGTGAGGATATCGTCAATCTGGCGGATGAGGAGGCGAGCTTTCCGGATGCGGGAGGCCACATCCTCCGCTTTCCGGGGCGAGATGAGGCCCCAGGCTTTCTTGATCTCGTTGAGCTGGAGCCCGGCCTCGTAAGTGCTCTCCACTATCTCATCCCTGCTCATCCATTCCGTCTCGTAGCTCAGGATGTATTTCCAGCTCGGCTGTTCCAGGGCCTGGCGGTGCTCCTCAAGGGTCCTGCAGAAACCCCTGTAGCCGAACCGCTCCGGGGCTTCAAAGACCTCGCTCCCCGGGTCCAGGAACGGAGCCAGCGGGGATATGAAGGGGAAAAGGCGGGGCTCTTTTTCCCGGTTGAACTCCCGCACGAGCCTGCCGGCGTATTCCACCGTCTCCATAACCGATTGAAAGTCCTGCTTAGGCAGGCCGATCATGAAGAAGACGTCAAGCCTTCTGCAGCCGGCCTCCAGGGCATATTCCATGGTGGCTTCGGCCTGGGCGGCGGTGTAGGGCCGGCCGAAAGCCCGGCGGACCTCGTCGCTGTGGCTTTCCATGGATATCTCCAGCACGAAATTGGGTAGGGCGCGGGAAAGTTTCCGGAAGAAATCCCTGTCGGCGGCGTCAAACAGTTCCACGATGACGAGGCCGGTGTAGCCCCGGATGGCGTGGAAGAACCTCTCGGCGTAATCCATCCCTGCCTGGCGCAGGTCCCCCAGGATGAAGATAGGTCCTTTAGAGAAGCGGGCGATATTGCGTATGTCCATGGCCAGGAGCTCCGGGTCCCTGTAAGCGGGCATGGAGCGGCCGTGCATCCTCCTGAAAGCATAGGCTGATCCCCCACAGGTCCGGCAGGAATGGGTGCAACCCCGGCAGGTGAGCACCGCCGTGATGGGATACCCGAGCCACCCCTTGAAAGGCACGAAGCTTATAAGGTCCCGGTAGCGTGCCACCGCCTTCACCACGTAACTGTAATCCAGGAGGATGTAATTGAGGTCGGGCGGGCTCCAGCTAAGGGGGTTAACGTGGATTTCACCCTTTTCATCCTTCCAGGTGAGGTTGGGGATAGCCTCAAGGGGAGGGGCATCCCGGTCCCCCCGGATGCGCTTCATGAGGAGCCGGACCGGCTCTTCGGTGGAATCCCCCCGCACCACGAAATCCACCTCGGGCCTTTCAATCAACTCGCGGTGGTAGTAGGTGGAGGAGAATCCGCCGAAGATGACAGGTATATCAGGGTGGTATTTCTTGACCAGGCGGGCGATCTCAATGGCCCCGTGGCAGTGGGGCATCCAGTGCAGGTCAATCCCGAAGGCGAGGGGTCGGAGGGAGGCTATAAGCTTTTCGGGGTTGAAGCGGCTGGAGGCCAGCATCCTCATGGCCAGGTTAATTATCCTCACCCTGAAGCCGTGGCGCTCCAGGTATTCGGCTATCGTGGTGAAGCCTATGGGATACATCTCAAAGATGGGCGTGGATGGAATAAGGTCGCTTATGGGGCCGTAGAGGATGGTCCTGGTGCGGAAATCGTAAACGCTTGGGGCATGGAGGAGGACGAGGTCTGCGCTGGGCAACTTTCACCTCCGAATCAAAGGGGTCTTGCTCCGGGGACTGGTATGGAGTAGAGGATTTCTTCAATTACCTGGGCCGGTTTCACCTCCCTCACCCTGGCGGAAGGGGTCAGGATGAGGCGGTGGGCCAGGATGGGCACTGCCAGAGCCCTGACATCATCGGGAATGACGTAGTTGCGGCCGGAGATGGCGGCCAGGGCCTGGCTCGCCCTGTATAGGGCAAGGCTTCCCCTGGGGCTCGCTCCAAGGTAAACATCGGGGTGCTTACGGGTAGCTCCAACCAGATCAACTATGTAACGTTTGACTTCCTCGCTCACGTATACCCCTTTCACCTCCTCCTGGGCCTCCTGGAGCTCTTCCAGGGTCACCACCTGCTCCGTCTGCTCAATGGGGTGGCGGAACTGCTGGGCCTCCAGAACCCTTATCTCCTCCCTGAAGGAGGGGTAACCCAGGCTTATCCGCATCATGAACCTGTCAAGCTGAGCCTCCGGCAGGGGAAAGGTTCCCTCATACTCAATGGGGTTCTGGGTGGCCAGGACCATGAAGGGCCTGGGCAAGGGGTGTGTGACCCCGTCCACCGTGACCTGGCGCTCTTCCATGGCTTCCAGAAGGGCAGCCTGGGTTTTGGGGGTGGCACGGTTTATCTCATCGGCCAGGATTATGTTAGCCATCAAAGGGCCGGGGCGAAACTCAAACTCCCCCGTCTTCTGGTTGTAGACGGTGACCCCTGTTATATCGCTCGGGAGCATATCGGGGGTGAACTGGATGCGGCGGAACTGGCAGCCTATGGACTTTGCGATGGCCCTGGCGAGCATGGTTTTCCCCACGCCGGGCACATCTTCTATGAGGACATGGCCCTGGCACAGGAGGGCGAGGATGACGAGGCGAATTTCCCAGGTCTTGCCGAAGATGACCCTTTCAACGTTTTCCTGCAATTTTTGAGCGCAGATTTCCACCCTTTTCCCTTCCATTTACGCTCTGACCCTGGAAAGCCGGGTAAGAATTGTATCACTGCGGCGGGGAAATAGCAAACTTAGATGGATGGGGGGCAGAGCCCCCTCCCGGGGGCTACAGAAGGTGTCCCCCCGCCTTTTCTTCTCTTTTTCCCACCCCCGTGCCCTGCGGCTTGTCTGGCTTCAGGGTCCCACCCGGGGACGGGCTTCAGGAGATGGCATCTCGCCCCCAATTTTGCTTTCGTGGGGGGACACCCCCCACTTCCCCCCGTCAGGGGGACTCCGTCCCCCTGCACCCCCTGTTTTTCCTCTTTTCACGGGGG
>DAOUBN010000130.1:0-1641 GCA_034432815.1 Anaerolineae bacterium
CGGGTTGCAGGAGTTACCTTCTCGCCCCTTTGGGTTGTTTTTCTGGGGGACACCCCCCAGGATGGGGCAGGACTCCCTCCACCCCCGTGAATTTTGTTTTCCGGGGGGAAACTCCCGCAGCCCCCGGGAGGGTGCTCCGCCCCCCCTGCATCCCCTTTCCGGGGAAAAGAGAAGAGGCAGGGGGACACCCCTAAGCCCCCTCCACCCCCGTGAAAATTTCACGGGGGGCGCATCCCGGCCCCCTTGCCAGAGGGCTTTGCGCCCTCGCCCCCTTTCCACCCTACAGGATTGAAAGGGGCAAGCCTGCCGCCGAAACTCCTCCCTGGCGGTAAATCGCCATTATAACTCCGGCGAGCCTTTCGGGGTCGTGCCGCCAGGGATGCTCCCTGTCCACCAGGTCAGCCGTTACCACCCTGTAACCGGCACCGGTGAAGACCGGACGAACCGGCTCGGCATTGGGGAGCTCAAAATCCGTGTTGCTGTTGGCTATTATTATGTCAAAGAGCCCCTTCCCCGCATTTTTCTCCAGCGCCCTGACGTGGTCCTCCAGGGTGAAGCCGTCGGTCTCGCCCCGCTGAGTTGCTATGTTGCAGATGTAAATTTTAATGGCCTTTGATGCCCTTATAGCCCCGCCTATCTCTTCCACCATCAGGTTGGGCATTATGCTGGTGAAAAGGCTCCCCGGGCCAATGGTTATTATGTCAGCATTGAGGATGGCTTTTATGGTCTCGGGGAAGGCCCTCGCCTTTTCAGGCTTTATGAAAACCCTCTCAATTTTCCCTTGCTTCTCCGGTATGGCCGACTCGCCCTCCACCAGGGCGATTTCGGATGTCTCGGGGCAGCGGATTTCGGCGCACAGGGTTATCCTTTCAATGGTGGAGGGGAGGACGCGCCCCCGGACAGCCAGGACCCGGGCGGATTCAGCAAGAGCTTTCTCAAAGCTTCCGGTCAATTCAGCCAGAGCCGCTATGAGGAGATTGCCCAGGCTGTGTCCGTCCAGCCCCGCCCCTTTGCCGAAGCGGAACTGGAAGATCTTCGCCATCAGGTCCTCGTCATCGGCAAGAGCTACCAGGCAATTCCGGAAATCCCCAGGGGGAAGGGTATTGAAATCCCTGCGGATTCGGCCCGAGGACCCGCCGTCGTCGGCCACGGTGATCACTGCGGTTATATCGGAAGTGTATTTTTTGAGCCCCCTTAGGAGGGTATGAAGGCCATGGCCTCCACCTATGGCCACAACTCTGGGGCCTGAACGACCACGCGGGCGCTGCAGCCTTCGCACCAAAGATATTATAGGCAAAAAGCTGCCGCCGGCAAGAATGGAGGCAAGAATTCCGGACCCTGGAAGCATCGGCTTTCTCCCACTTCACCGGGGGAACACTTTTAAATATCCCTGAGGAAGAACCAGACGAACCTCGGCTGGCGCTTGTCCAGACGGTTCAGGCCAGCCTTGCGAGCCATTTCTATGGCCTCTTCGTATTCTTCGTAGGTTATGCGGCGGGAAAGCTCCGGGATCTGGTGGGCCCTGTAGCAGGGCCGATACTGGTCCATGATGTTCAGGTAAGTGTTGGTGGAAATTTCCTCCGCCAGGAAGCGGACGATCTCTTCTGTTCCCGCCAGGCGGTTGGGCAGGACCAGGTGCCT